>CAJNCK010000005.1:0-184265 GCA_905221245.1 bacterium | reverse complement strand
CGACTTATGAATCTATTTTATATAGTTTATATAATCTAAAGGACGTCAATCCTATATATATAAGTAATGTTCGAGGAGTTATCTCAAATGCGACGAGTAAGCGAGATGAGTTACAAAGGAAATTAGAAAACTTACAGTCGTTTGCGAGTTCTACTAGTGGTCATTTTTCGGATTCAGAAAGCTTACAGAGCTTAGTTTTCCAAGGTTTCGAACAAGTTACGAGTGACTTTGGAAAGTTTGATGGAACTTTTAAAGTAGAGGGACAAGCTCCTTGGGCTAGTAATATTAATAGTGAGTGGACGAAACGTTCTGAGGTAGTTCAAAATTATCAAAATGTTTTAGATAAAATTAAAAATAAAACCGAATTAGAAGAGAATGATATAAAGGCGATTGCAGAGTATAGAAAACGGTATCCTGGGAAAGAGTTGCCAGATACGTTAGTTAATGCTATTGAGCAACACCTCTATGAAAAGATATTAGCTGAAGTACTTGGTGATGATGGTGTTAAGTATAATACAATGAGTTTGTATGATGCAATTAAGGCAATCTCAGATAATGACTGGTTTAAGAGAGGAGCCCAAATACTTGGACTAACACCGAAAAACTTGACTAAGGCTTTTCTACAATCGGACGGCGTCATAGGATTGCTGGGATCGGTTGATAAGGGGATAAAAGGTAGGAAATTTGTAAATGGTGTAATGAGTACCATGGCTTGGTATGAATCATTAGGAAATAAGGGAGGGACACTGAAAAAGATTTTCGATGGTATTTCTGATATCGCAAGCCCTGTAGAAACTATTGTTAAAACAGGATTGGAAGGTGCCAGAGATGCTGGAATAGCGAAATTTGGTAAATATATAAAAGGGGGAGAAGAGGCAACAGGCTTATTAGGAAAAGGGCTCAAATATTTCCCAAAAGTAGCTAAGGTTATGGGGAAAGTAGGTACAGTAACGACGTTTGCTGATCTTGGGATTACAGCGATTTCTAGTGGAGTAGACGAATATAGCAAAACTAAGGATATAGGAAAAGCTGCTGGGAAAGGTGCACTTTCAGCTATAGCTAGTGTTGGTCCATTAGAAGGTGCAACCATCGGAGGAGCAATAGGAGGTGGACCTGTTGGGATGGCTGTTGGATTCTTCGTTGGAGCTGCAATTCAAGGAATTAAGTTGCTTGAGCCTAAATTTTTTGATGATCCAGTGCAGGGAACAAAAAATATTATCAATAATGTTGGAAAAGGAATTGAAGGATTTGCAAATGAGGTTTCTAAGGGAATTGGTGGAATCGGGAAGGCACTAGGATTTGGGTGAAAATCATGAAGAAAAGATCTATTTTTAAAGCAAGTTTTGAAGAGAGTTTGAATCTAGAAGATGATGGACTTCGAAAGTTACAGCAAGAGCAACATGATAAGACGGCTAACTATTTTAAAAAAGGGAGAGCCTCTCTTTGGTTCTGTATCAAAAGTTTTATTTTAGCCCTTATTTTTCCTATTGGTTTTAACTTTCTATTGCTTATTGTATCTATGGCGTTCCATGAAAGTGACACTTTAACTCTTCCAATAGCCAAGCACGAGTCATTAACGGTAAATGTTTTTTTGATATTACTTCTAATTTGGCTATTCTTAGTCATACTCGGAAAGTTTATTAAACGAGTCTATCTTTTACCATATCGCTATCAGTTTCATGCTTTTATATTTATGATTTGGTTCTTATTGGAAATTGATTTAATCGTGTTTGATGTTCTATTAGCAAATCTGGCAACTTGGGAAATGATTGGCATCTATGGAATCATTATGATTGTCACTTATGCGATATGGAATATTGAGTTAAGAGGATTAAGACGACTCATGTATGGTGAGGTTTCGGGAAATACTTTCCGTAATAAGATTGCAAAAATGCTCTCTCTCTATGGTATGGGGATTTTAGGAGCAGGTATCATCATAAAGCGTATTTTAGGAATCTTTACAGTAGATGTGTCAAGTTCAATAAAGGCATTTGGTTTCTTGCTATTATGGATTTTTTGTAATGTTATACTGGTTGCTGTAGTTGCTTTCATAGGTTTACCTTATTTCCTTCAAGCCTACTACAAATGGAAATATCCTGAAGAATACCGCGAGTGGGAAGGCAAATCAGTGGAAGAGTGGTATGGAAAGAGATACTTGAAAAAGCACTCAGATTTAGTAGAAAAGAAGATTGAGAATTAAACTTATGACAAAAAAGTCACTATTTAAAGCCAGTTTTGAAGAGAGTTTAAATTTATTAGATGATGGGTTTTTACAGTATCAATTGAAGGAACAAGATAAAAAAATGTCCAAACCTCCAAGGAATGTATTTGACTATTTTAAAAACGCTGTTTTATATGGTATATTGACACTAATTTTCCCGATTGGCTTCAACTTCTTATTATTGGCTTTTTCAACAATGCTTTATACTAGTGACCCAAAAGATTTAGTCTTTCCCATTTCTAATCATAATTTTTTAACGGCTCATGTTTATATAATCGGGTTATTTATATGGCTTCTCTTAGTTCTAATTGGTAAATTTTTCAAACCATTTTTCATTCTTCCATATAGGACTCATTTTCATGTCATAACGTTTTTGATTTGGTTTGTTATAGAGTTCGACCTTGCTGCTATTGGTTTAGCATCACCATTTCTAACAATATTAGAAATTTATATTCTTGTTTGTCTTCTTTTAGCCTTAATTTATTGGATGTTTAGGATAGAACTTAAAGGTTTGAAAAATCGAATGTACGGAGAAATTAAGGCACCTACCTTACTCGATAAAATTGCCAAAGGTATTGCTA
Organism: bacterium; assembly: GCA_905221245.1. Lineage (GTDB taxonomy): Bacteria > Bacillota > Bacilli > Lactobacillales > Streptococcaceae > Streptococcus. The sequence goes on along the minus strand of CAJNCK010000005.1, from coordinate 181,463 downwards.
TTTATGGAGCAGGTATATTGGGCTTGGCTGTGATTGTTAATTATATTTTCAAAGCTTTCTCTATTAATTTTTCACATTCCGTAACTCTTTTAGGTCTCTTCATATGTTGGATTTTTTTAAACATTGGTTTAATTGCAATGCTTATTTTTATGGAGTTTCCTTATTTCCTTTATGCCTACTATAAATGGAAATATCCTGAAGAATACCGCGAGTGGGAAGGGAAATCAGTGGAAGAGTGGTATGGAAAGAGATACTTGAAAAAGCACTCAGATTTAGTAGAAAAGAAGATTGAGAATTAAACTTATGACAAAAAAGTCACTATTTAAAGCAAGTTTTGAGGAGAGTTTAAATTTATTAGATGATGGGTTTTTACAGTATCAGAAAAAAGATTATTATAATAAACTTGGGAAAGCCTTTAAGAAAGGGAGACCTTCCTTTTGGTTTGGTATTAAAACTTTTATTCTTAGTCTGTTGTTTCCGATAGGTTTAAATTTCATGATCCTTGTTGTTGCGATGTCCTTACATGATTCTGATCCTAAGGATTTGAGATTGCCTATTTCTCAGCATCCTTTACTAACAGTTGAAGTGTATTTAATTTGTTTATTAATTTGGTTGTTATTGGTATTAATGGGTAAATTATTTAAACGGACGTTTATCCTCCCTTATCGTTATCGCTTTCATATTATAACTTTTACGATATGGTTTATGTTTGAATTTAATTTGCTAGCTATAACAATTACGTTACCTATATTAACAACATGGGGGATCTTGGTATTTTTTGGACTTCTAGTATTCTTGGCTTATGTAATGTTAAGAACGGAGCTTAGAAGTTTGAAAAAACGAATGTATGGAGAAGTTAAGTTACCTACCTTACAAGATAAAATTGCCAAAGGTATTGCTATTTATGGAGCCGGTATATTGGGCTTGGCTGTGATTGTTAATTATATTTTCAAAGCTTTTTCTATTAATTTTTCATCTTCTATAACTGGTTTTGGCCTCTTTATATGTTGGATTTTGTTAAATATTGGTTTAATAGCCATAATTGTATTTTTGGAGTTTCCTTTCTTTTTAGAAGGCTACTATAAATGGAAATATCCTGAAGAGTATCGTGAGTGGGAAGGAAAATCAGTGGAAGAGTGGTATGGAAAAAAATATTTAAAAAAACACAAGGAGTTATTAAAAAATGAAAAATAAAAACAAAGAATTATTACCGTTAGGTAGCATTATATATCTTCAAGAAGGAACGCAGAAATTAATGATTATTGGTCGTGGAGTTATCTTTGACGACGAGGAAACTGGGGAAAAAGCATTCGCTGATTATATGGGTGTTTTGTACCCAATGGGCTTTCAAACTGAATCGACGCTTTTCTTTCAACATGAAAATGTTGACAAAGTAGTGTTTGAAGGCTATTCAGATGAGGATGAAAATCGATTTTTAGAAATTTATGAGAAGTGGACGAAAACACTCACGGTTCCTAAGAAAGAGATAAAATAGAATTACAAAGGAGTAACTATCATAGTTCATCTATATTGAATGTAGTAATGTTAATTCTGTCTTTTTGCTGAAAGCTTTAAAACCATTAAAAGTGTAACAAAATTCGAATAAGCTATATTTTTAGAGATTGTTGAAAAAATCACTATGCATTAAATAAAAATCAAAAACGAGGAGCTGCTTTGACATTAAAGAAACTCCTCGTTTTTTGTCTGTTCCATTTCGTAAGATGAATTAGCGTGGTCATAAGCCTAAATTCATGATACAAAAATATAGCTTTGTTTCTATGGGAAGAGGGTTATTTTGATATTGTGGTATAATAGAACAAGAACGTTTTCTTTCTAGTACCTTGAAAATTCTATATTTTTGGCTTGTTTATCTGCTCTGCTATTTATAAAAAATATATCCTATCCCTCACTGTCAACTTCAACCCACATGATGTGGCTTTCTTGCTGATTGACTACAAGGGTGGGAGAAAGCATTGAGAAAATTGGAGATTGTGTAATAATGTTATACAGTGGCGAAGATGTTGGAGATGCAGCAATTAAGACAGGTGGGCATCTCCTGATTCAATTAGCTTTAGGTTCTGTAGGTGATCCGATTGGTTTCTTTGCTGGTGATGTTTGGGATGGTACAAAGAAAGTAGTAGGTGATACGATGAAATCTGTTGGTGACACAGCTGAGAAAATATGGGATAGTGCTGGAGATGCAGTTAATGGATTTCTCTCGGGATTAGGTAGTGTTTTTAATAATAAGGAGAAGAAATTATGCATAATTATAAATCTTTGCTTAGTTTAGGCAATTATAAAGAGGATAGTTATTATGTAGATTTAATCACAGGTGATTTAAAAAAATCTATTGCTCATAAGGTATCTGAATCCAAAATATTTTTGTATTCTATCATTGGTTACCATATTCTAGGAATTGGGCTCTTTAAAAGCGTTGAATCTAACTTGCTATTAAGTATCTATCTGTTGATTGTATCCTTTGTTTTTTCAATAATTGCTGCAATTATTTTTAATAAACGGCTATATAAGAATACAGAGTTTGAAATGGTTGAATTTACAAGAGCTGAATTTAACGGATTTAAGAAACAAGTAAAAAAACATAACAAAACCATAGTGTTACTTACCTTATTTTTTATTGTTATGTTTTCTTTTTCAATGTTTCTATATCTTTCAAGACCTAGTGTATTCTTGTTACTAGTGATGGACTATGTAGTTTGTTTTTCTTATCTATTTTATACGAACGGATTTTTTACAAAAAGGTTCCATTTTGAAGAATATATAAATAAAGATTTTTTAAAGGAATGAAAAATAATAAATGACTAACTTAGTACCTATTGGTACTGTTGTTCGCCTTCATAATGGAACGATTGATGTGAAGATTATAGGTAGATTTCCATTGTACAATCAAGAGGGTACAATTGTCTATTTTGATTATGTAAGATTGATGAAGATTCTTGAGAAAATAAAAGATGGAAAAGAACTCTCTGAGGATGATGTGAAGAAGATAGAGGCATATAAGAAGAGATATACAAATAGAGAATTGCCGGAAACAGTTCAAGTAGTTCTCGATAAACATAAACAGGCTATCGAAGATAAAAAGTTAAAAGCAGAAGCTAAAGAAGAATCTGAAGAGGAGGGAATTCCATTTATATATACCAGTCTATTAAGAGTGGTATATTGAGTGGTGGAGTAGCTTTCTTTAGCGAATTGGTAAAAAGTAAAGTTACAGATAAGGCTGTTGAAAAAATAATAAAATATGCTTGGGAAACTTTAGCATATAGATCTCAAAATATGCAGAATGCATTAGTAGGAGCTTTGGTAGGCGGAGGAACTGCTACTATTCCTATTAATGTCAATCCTGCTTATAGTCGATTTGTAACTGGTGTTGCTAAATATGGAGTTCCTTTACTAGGAGCTGCTGTGAATTATACGATGCAGGTTAAAAGTGGAACAGATCCTGTTGATGCAAGTATAAAAACTGGTGCACATGTTACGATGGGATTAATTGGCGCTGCTGTAGGTAAAGTATCGGGAGCAGCAGTTACAATGGAATTAGGGTCATCAGTTGTCTTAGTTCCATTAGCTCCGATTGCTGGTGTGGTTACCGATTTTTTTGTGACTTCAGTAATTTCAGTTGGTGGTTCAATGATTTTTGATGCAATTTACGATAACAAAGATAAGATAGCAAAATGGGGAATAGATACATTTAATTCCGCAAAGGATATTGTTAATGGCGTGGGTGATGCTATATCAGGTGCTTTAAGTGGTTTAGGAAGTGTTTTTGGTTAGAGTATGAAGAGTAATGAATTTAAAATTGAATTGTATCATGATGGGAAGGTTGGTTATTTTTATGACATCTCAGAAAATCAATGGTACATTCTAGAAAGAAATACATTAAAATATAGACGTCAAAGTCAGAAATTATTAGTTAATTCGTCGGCATTTTCACTCATTATTGCTATCTTTTCAGTTGTTATTAATAGATGGTATATTTTAAATTCAAATTTTTATCTAAATTCGATTCTTTTTGTAGGTGCTATGATTTCCTTTTTTGTCCTTAATAGTATTTTAAATAACTATATAAAAAAGCAAAAAATATCTGATTGTTTATTTACACCTATTTCTTTAGATGAAGTGGAATTAGAGGATATTATGGTTCATGCAATACAATTGGTGCATGTTTTAAGGAATATTTCTATACTATCATTTGTAGGGGCGACACTAGGACTTATACTCTTCTTAAGTCTTTCAATTTTAATAGGATTAATTGTTTTTATTTTTGGATTATTGTTATCAACTGGAATCGTAAAGAATCTACATATTCTCAGACGTTTTAAGGCAATAAAAAGAATAGAAGAGACTATGAAATATAGCGAAAGGAATAATTTTAAGTGAATAGAATATTACCTATTGGAAGTATCGTACAATTGAAAAATGGAGAAGTAAAGCTAATCATAATAAATCGTCTCCCTCTTTATAATAACAATGGGGAAATTGGCTATTTTGATTATCTAAACGATAATATGGGATAAAGTCGTGGAATTGGCTGGTGATGTTTGGTATGGAACAAAGAAAGTAGTAGGTGAAACTATGAAATCTGTTGGTGATACAGCTGAGAAAATAAGGGACAGTGCGGGAGATGCAGTTAATGGATTTTTCTCGGGATTAGATAGTTCATTTAATTAAAAGGATTTACATATGGAAACAATTATTAATTTAGGGATATGGGAGAACAAAAATTATCATTTTGATTGGGAGAATAATGTATTGCTAGAGGAAACATCTTCTCCTAATTACTGGTCTTATATTCTACTGCCTGTTACGCTGTACATTATAAATAAAATTTCTGATATATTGGCCGAAGCAGGAATATTTAATAATCAGATAGTCCGAGTTGGGATGGTTCCAATCTTAGGCATTTTATCTTATTTTTTAGCCACTTTGATTATCAGATTTTACCACGGAACTTTAAAATTAAAAAAATCAGAATTGGAGGAGGAACAGAGTAAGAAGTTTGTCAAATCTTTGAAGAGAAGAAGAGGGTACTTTAAATGTCTTCTTAATCTTTTTAGAATCCTAACTGTAGTCGCTATTCTTTTGTTTGTCTTTGGAAATGAAACCATTGCCGTACTCTTTTTGGCGGTTAGTTTTTTAGTGATATTTATGTTCAAATTTGATTACCAACTTAATAGATGGTTAAAAATCATTAAAATAGTAGAAAAAGGAGAGAAGAATATATAACTTATTACCTATTGGTGCAATTGTTCGTCTACATAATGGAACGATTGATGTGATGATTATAGGTAGATTTCCATTGTACAATCAAGAGGGTACAATTGGCTATTTTGATATTGTGGTATAATGGGGCAAGGACATTTTTCTTTGTTTTTCTGTTTGGCAAAAATTCGGAGACAGTTATTGGAGCTATCGTTGGGCTCGCTTGGGGAACGCTTAATCTTATCGGTTCTGTTGTTGCACCAGAGTTTAAAAAGTCAGTTTATGACAAAGCTAAAAATTTTGCTTATGGTGCTGTGGACGTGGTAGAATCAGGAGTAGAGTCTATCGGAAAAGGAATCCACCAGGGAGTGGAGACTATCAAGAGTGTAGGCAAGAATGTTTCTGATTTTTTCAATGGTGGTCTGAAGGCAACCTCATCCTTGTTTGGATAATGGGAGAAAATAAATGGATAAGATACAAAAAGATATTAATGATGCACTTGAGACAACTCGAAAATTAAATATAGTAAAGGCGATTTTTGGGCTACCACTATATTCGTTTTTGATTATTTGGGGCACCTATTTTCCTATGGGGATACTTCGATTGGCTAGTAAAAATGGACATGAACTAGTTACACAGTTGACATCAGTAGAAAATAGTCTGATTCCCCCAAATAGTTTCTTTGTCTTTCTATTCTTGTTTTGTTGTTGTCATTTTACTTATTTTTATATTAATTCTAAAAGAAATCGCATTAAAGCTTATTTAATGACTCAGATTTTTCAATTATTTGTGCTTGTGATTTTTTATTATAGTTGGTTTATAGCCATCGTGTATTTAATCCCTCTAGTAGCAATTCGTATCGTCTACTGGATTGGTTTTGTCTTATCACTGATTTACCTTATCTATATCCTTGTTACAAAGCAGCGCGCTAGCAGGGATTATTTCTCCTCAGAATATTATAAAAAGTTTCTGAATGTTATTTTGTTCTTATGGTTATTGATGTATGGAATCAATCTCTTTACCCATGGGCTCAATCATTTCCTGGCGCATCTCTTGCTTGCTTTATTGCCAATTTCACCTATTTTATTAGGACTATTTTTGGTATCATTTTTTAAGTCCAATGTAGTAACACTAGAGAACTTGAATACGGTCAATAAGAACCAAGAGAAATACCGTGAGGAATATGGCTATACCATTGAAGAATGGTATGGGAAGAAGTCAAAAATGTATAAGGAACATGTTAAGAAGTCTAAAAAGAGATAAAGGTTTGTATCATTTTTATTAAAAGGAGAAAAAATGAAGAAGCTGTTTGTTATAATTTTATTGTTAATACTTGGAGCTTGCTCTAATGGAAAGGAAGCAGGGGGAACAGAGAAAAGTACACGCGATACAGTTGTAAATAAAGAGAAAGAATTGAAATTTGTAGTAGCACCGCAATACGAAGGTAAAACATCTGATTTAATTGAACTTGGAAAAAAATTGACCACAGAACATCCAGAAATTGGGAGTAAGGGAAGTATGGCTATCTATTTTACAGGAGCAGTCTCAGATGGTAGGGCAGCACTGATGCTCGTCAATAAAACTGACGTAGATATCAAAAAAGATTTGGAGTTTTCACTAAGCTGGTCCTATGATGGCAAAACTATTTTTGAGAATCAAAAGATTAGCTATACTATCAAGGATAGTGGTGAGTTACCTTCTTACACAACTACATTAATTTTGTTACCACTTAACTCAGAACAATTGGAGAGTGTTGACTCGATGTCAGATCCATCCAAGATGACACTTTCAATGACTGATGTGAAGAGCGTAGAATAAGCTAGGAGTTGAATGTGACAACAGAAACCATTTTATTTTTATTTGCTACCATCGTCATCCTTTTATCCTTAATCTTTTTATCTGGTACATATCTCTACCTTTATTTTCGGGATAAAAAGATGGTGCGTCTTGCCAAATCGTCTGTTAAGGGAACAGTTGTGGGCTATAGTAATTTTCAGGCTGGGAATCCTCCGATTGTTGAATATACGGTTAACGGAACTACTTATAGCAAGCCATTACGGTATTTTATAATCAGAACGGTTTCGCTTCCATGGGGGCCTATAAGTGCATATGATAACTTTACAAGAGAGGATATGTTGGCGAATTCACTTACTTTTTATCGTAATTCCTTTATATCGTTTAATAACTTAATGCGTACGCATTTTCCAGTCTATTCGAAGATGACGGTATGGTATGATCCTGAAAAACCAAACAGGGCTTATGTGGAACGATACTGTGGAATCAACAAACTTTATAAATGGTTTGGCATCGGTAGTGCTATATTGTTAATCATGACCTACGCTATTGTAGTACTTGCTTATTTGTTAAAGAGATGAGGTATAGATGTCAGACGCTAGTATTGTTGAAGTAGAAGAAGTGAACCTAAGTATATCAGATATTCAAATGAAGTAGGAGAACTATATGTCAGATTTAAAGCTTTATTTTTTGTTGCTATTTGGAGTTTTATTACTCTGTTTATCTGTACTTTTCTTTTTCCGTTATTTTTACAAAAGAGAACTAAGGATAAAAAATTTATCTACTGCATGTGTTGAGGGAGTTGTAGTAGGATACAAGTATTCAAAACCAGCAGGTCCTCCAATTGTTGAATATAAAGTTGATGGGCATACTTATCAAAGAAATCTGGACTACCATAGAGTCATTCTCATATCAGTTCCTTGGAAGAGTGTACAAGCCACTTCTAGGTCGGAGTTATTAGCTCAAAAGATAACAATTTATAGAAATTCTGTCGTTTCTGTTACACGTGTCTTGGAAGATGCTTTTCCAAAGGGCTCAAAGATGACGGTTTGGTATAATCCGGCTTGTCCTAAAGAGTCCTTTGTTGAGAGATACAGTGGTCTGGAAGTAGTGTATAAGCATCAAGTATGGGTATGTCTTGCAGCATTAATTTTAGGACCCATCTTGTTGACATTAGTATTTATATTGGATGCAATATATAAATAGTAAATTTAAGGGGAGGAATTATGTCAAATGCTAGTCAAGAAGCTGCAATTCAATCGCAGATTAGTTCAGCTCAATCAAAAAAAGAAGGTTATTTAGAAGAGGCAAAAAAAGTCAAGGAAATATATGACGAGATTGAGAATAAAGCTTTAGAGATGGATGGACTTATTGGTCAGCAAGGAATATTGTTAAACAATATAAGTGGTTTGATTGAAGGTTTCTTCAACTAGCTGAAAAATTTCATTATCTATTTGAATTATTTTTCGAGCAGTTTACGCAAAAACACTAGAAATAGTGTTTTTTATTTGAACAAATTGAGAACTCTTTCATAAGATATCTGTGGTATGGTATAATGGACAGTAGGTTTTTGTATTTTTTTGATGATATATAGAATTTTAAATTGAAGGAATTAGTTAAGTAAGAACATGAAAACTAAGAGTCTACTATCAATCAAATCAGAGTACAGCCTCAATATGAAATTATGAAGATAGTCCCATAAGGTGAGATGTTACAAATAGTACTTGAATTCGCTAGATAAACATACCGGATTTTCAAAAGGGTTGAAAAAATGGTGGGCAGGAATTGTAGGAGGATAAGATGAAAGAAAGATATTATGAATTTTTGAATTTAGCGGTTGTGGATTCTAGTCCTATAAAGAACTCTGAATTTTTAAAGTCAGTAGCGATGGAGGTAATTTTTTCCTTACTGATATTGATATTTATAGTGTCTATTTTTAGAGAAGGTGAGATACATGATGTGAGTATGATTATCCTTTACATCACTATCTATCATATATTGGTTTCGTTGTTCATGTTTTTGTTATTCCAAAAATTTTCCAAATCAAAATTATTGCAATTGATTCCAGCTAGTTCTATTCTAATTTCTCATGTTGAGTTTCTCTTCTGGGGTTCTCTATTTTGGGGTAAGAACTACTGGTCTGTATTCACGATTTTAATTAGCCTAAGCCTTATTTTTCAGTTACTAACCTTTGTTTACCAGTTGTTAATTGTCCCTAAAGCTAAGAAATTACCACATGGTGAGTATAGGAAGAATCTTTTATTTCTTCCTTCTGTTATTTGCATATTAATTTCAGCAAGTGTAGTAGCTATAGCACATTTAATTACGTTGCCAGGAACATATATAATTACTTCCCTCGTCGCAGGGAGTATAGCATGCCTTCCCTACTATTGGCTTGAGTACGCACGAGTATTCACCGGTTGGAAAAAGAAAAGCACGAAAAACTTTATTTATAGAGGAGAAATAAAATGAAATTAATTAGAATGGCTAGTAGTAGCATAGATCATGCTAGGAGGATAAGATGAAAGAAAGATATTATGAATTTTTGAATATACTGATGACAGGTCATAAACCAGTGAGAAATTTGAATTTCTATCTTGTATTTTTAGTCGAATTTCTATTTACTTCAGTAGTACTGATTGTTTCCATATTTACAAAGAATCAAATGCATAATCTTAGTATATTTTTGATTCATGTTACTATTGTCCATATGGTAATAGTACTGCTTGTATTTTTGTTGTTTCAAAAATTTTCCGCTTCAAAATTATTACAATCAGTTCCGACGACTTCGTTTCTTTTTCTTCATTTTAAACTTCTTTTTTTGAGCTCTATATTCTTTGGGGAACAGTATTTATCGATATTCTTTCTTTTCATTGGATTGAGCGTTGCTTTTCAGGTGATAAACTTTTTTTATCAAATATCAATTGTTTCAAAAGTAAAACAAATGCCAGATACTGAGCATAAGAAGAATTTGTTACACTTACCAACCCTTATTGTAACAATAATGTCAGCAGCAATAGTACTAATAACACGATTCTTTATGTTATCTGGAATCTATGTTATCATCGGATTGGTAGGGATGATTATTTCATGGAACTCGTTCTTTATTCTCGGTTATACTCAAGTATTCACCGGTTGGGAAAAGAAAAGCACGAATAACATTATTTTTAGAGGAGAAATAAAATAAAATTAATTAGAATGGCTAGTAATAGCACAGCTCATGATAGGAGGATAGGAGGATAAGATGAAAGAAAGATATTATGAATTTTTAAATATGGCAGTTGTAGATACTAGTCCTATAAAAAACTCTGATTTTTTAAAGTCAGGTGCAATTGAAGTAATGTTTACTTTGCTGATATTTATAGTGTCTATTTTTATAGAAGGTGAGATACATGATGTAAGTATGAATATCTTTCACATTGCCATTTATCATCTATTGGCATTGTTATTCATATTCTTGCTATTTCAACAGTTTTCCAAATCAAAATTATTGCAAATATTTCCGGCTACGTCTGTGTTAATTTTTCACATTGAATTTCTTTTCTGGAGTTCTATATTTTTGGGAGATGACTACTGGTCTATCTTCATGGTATTGATTAGCCTAAGCCTTATTTTTCAGCTACTAACCTTTGTTTACCAGTTATTAATTGTCCCTAAGGCTAAGACCTTACCATCTGGAGAATTCAGGAAGACAATGTTACATATTCCTTCTGTTATTGTTGTTTGTTCAGCAGCAATTGTAGTAGTTATAGCACGTTTATTTATGTTGCCGGCGGTATATGTTGTTACTAGTCTTGTGGGCTTAAGTATTGGATGTATTCCCTTCTATTGGTTTGAGTATGCACGCGTATTCACCGGTTGGAAAAAGAAAAGCACGAAAAACTTTATTTATAGAGGAGAAATAAAATGAAATTAATTAGAATAGATATCAGCAATATTGCTTATACAGAGAAAAAAGTTCCTATGGAATCTTTTCTAGATTTGATTGAAAGTTGTGAAAAATTATTATTTGAAACAGGGGTCTATAAAAATGGTCCGACAACGATTGAAACTTGTTTGAGCACTTTTGGAAAGCCAGGAGAAGCCTCGTTTAAGGTCTATATTCCGACAAATATTCCAATTGAAGGAAATGATGAATTTCAATATCTAGAACATTTCACAATTAAGCAGTGTGTCTCTGAGGTAACTCCATTTGATGAACATTTCCTTCCAAAAATTGAAGAAATGAAGCAGTATATTCATGATGAGGGATTAGAAATGCTGGGAGATACAGTTTTTCTGTCTATTTTGCCAATATTTGGACAGCACTTTGTTGAAATGAATATCCCAATTAAGGAGATTTCAGATGCTATTTAAAAACGTGGGAGAATACCAAGATATACAATATAGAAATGTTATCTCAAGGTATTATACAGTATCGCAAGAAGAGATGCCGGACACTTATAACGCTTTTTTAGAAGAAGTAAGAAAAGCAGGATATACGCTTCGAGGACCTTTCTTTTATACGATTAATTCCAAGTTAGAAGAAAATCAAGATGTGTTGATGGAACTGTTTATCCCAGTGGAAGAAGAGTATATTGAAGATGCTTTGCCAGAAGACTTTTTGTATCACAGTCTGTTTCAAGTTTTAAATACTGTTTCAACTAGAATTTTAGAACCAGATGATGAGTCAGTGAAAGAGGGGATAAGCTTCTTAGCTGGTTATATCTATTATCAGGGACATTGTGAGTTGACCCCTCCCTTCTTTTTCACCACAATCTCTGATGGGAAAGTCTATACAGATATAAAAGTAGGTGTGTTAAAAGAGACTTTTTCAGGTATTCAGTCTATTGAAGAAATATTTGGATGGTAAATGTGGAATTAAAATTTAGTCACTGCATGTATTGAGTGGGTTGGGAAATGTATCAGATGAACAGATTTGTCAAAAAGTATATCCTTCATGTTAGGAGCTTATAGAGGATATGCTGGAAATGTTTTATAGATATCCCAGTTTATTTTAAGAGTTATCCTTTCTCTGTAACGGATGCAGCTAAGGATGCCTTCATAAAATATAGATGAAATTGGTTAAGGCTTGCAAACGATAGGAGTGGAGTTGATGGTAAAGAAAAATAGAAAAAATAACGCAATGATTACTAGTAGACAACGAGAAAGATACCACGGGCCTTTGATTACAGATGGTGTTAGTTTAGTTTATATTAAGTTATATCCATGGATTGGTTTGGCATTAAGCGGTTTTATGTATTTGGTTGGAAGTTATGAAGATAATCTAGGTATCTTTAAAGGGATTTCTTTGTTTTGCGGTGTTGTGAATATACTTGGTGTTATCATTTCTTTTATTCCCTATTTGGTAAACGCCTGGAAGGCTTTAATATATTATTTAATAGCCCTCACAGTGTTAAGCTTAGTGATAGGTTTAGATTTTATTGGTTTATTAATGGTTATTTCAGACGGCAGTCCTATAGGAGCCAAGGAGATATATCAATCCCCTCTCACTCCATTTTATGTTATCTTTATATTACTTCTTTTTATCTTTGCATGCGGTCTTTATGCTTGGTATTATCTGCCAAAGAATCAGGGGAAAGTCTGGGCTTTTAATCAAGTAAAAGAGGAAGATAGAAAGAAAACATGGTGGAATAATTTTGCTATAGCTTTTGCTGGGGCAACAATCATTCCCGCCCTCCTAACAGGTTATATTCAGATTGTTTTTGGTGTTTTATTGGGAATTTTGTTGACCTTGACCCTCCCAGCTGTTATGGTAGATGCGATTTATGCAGCTATTTATATAAAGAAGCACCCTGATAGCGATGAATTAGTTTAGCCAACAAATATAGATTAGTAGGAAAAAAAAAGAGAAAATAATGAAAAAAGTTCGAAAAATTCAAATGCTGATGGGAGTTATACTTTCAGTTTTAGTCGTTTTGATAGTAGCATCGATCTTCTTATTTAGATTTAATGGAAAGAAAGATTCAAAGCCAGTATCATCAACGGTTTCTGTTAAAGATAGCAGAAGTCAGGCGAAAAGCGATAAAGATACCAATGTTAAAGAGGAGGAACCACAAAGAATCTTTTCTGAACAAGAAAATGAAATTGAGTATCCTAAGTTTAGGATTGATAAAACATTCGAGGAGATTAGTTAATTAAATGAAGCAACAATTAAAAGAATTAGTTGAATTTGGGTCAAAGGACAAGGATCTTGAGCAAACGATTTTTTATAGTCCCAAGGACAACACCTTATTTGTTGGTCCTAGCGTACCATTTCCTGTTACGTTCGTCCCCAGTGCCGGGATATCATATGGAGTATATTTACTTACGGAACGATTCACATTTCATGGTTATTTTCCACTTGCTTTATCGTTTCTAGTTGTATTTGTTATTGCTAAAATACAATTTAAACGTAGGAAGGAAACGGCAGTTGTTGATGTAGTTCCATATGAAATCCCTCCCCATTACTTTACTACTTAAAAAAGAAATGGTAGAAAAACTTATTTGATCATATTATCTTTTGGTGTTATTACTTTGATTTTGTCATTCTTATTTTTATCTTTTGGAGGATTTTTGGTATTGTTTTTGGCATTTACAATGTGGTATTTCTTTATCTTACTGATATTATCTGGTCAATTTAAAAAATCAAAATATTTAAAGATCTTAGAAAGAAGTTGGAAGGAAAATGGCGAATAATCAGAGAGTTTACTATTTTTATACATATCCAGTAGTTATTACATTATTTTTTCTATTACTAGCGCCTGTAATATTTTTTATGGATTCATTCAATTCGAATGATTATTTAATTAATTATCTTATGTGTATAGTAACACTCATTTTTGACTTAACAGTAGGAAGATTACTTTTTAAGACAACAGGGAAACTAGTGCTGGATGGGTCTGAATTAAAGCTTTATAATGGTTTTAAAGTTTACCAACTTGAAATCTCATCTGCAAGGTTTTATTTTGGGAAAAATTACTATATTGGTAGGGGTGTTTATCAATACCCAATTTACATAACTGGGAATACTATTTCAAAAAATAATGAAATCAAACCAATTTCTTTGAAATTGCTTGGCCAATTAAAGGACGTTGAAAAATTTAAACAATTCTATACGGCCTATTTGTTAGATAAAGTAGGTCAGTTACCGGATGATGAAGATTGGTCTATTGATTATTTGAATAGATTAAAAATACATACAAATCATAAATAAAAGGATAACGCAATGATTACTAGTAGACAAAGAGAAAGATACCATGGTCCTTTGATTACAGATGGTGTTAGTTTAGGATATATCAAGTTGTATCCGTGGATAAATTTACCATTTTGCTCATTTTTCTTTTACTGGGCCCTTATAGGTGAAACAGGAAGTCGTCAGGGATGGATTAAAGTTATATTTTTGACTTGCATCATTCTTAATGTGGTAAGTATGTTATTTGCTTTTTCTAAGTTTCTAATCAATCGATTTAAATTTTTAACCTATATTCTGATTGCTTTGCTTACCTGGAGCGCGTTAGTTTGGATCGATTTTATTGGAATGTTGATGTTTGCAATAGTAGGAGATTCAAAAAGTATAGAGGGGATATATCAATCTCCCCTTACTCCATTTTATGTAATATTGATGATGTTACTTTTTATCTTTGCATGTGGTCTCTATGCTTGGTACTATCTCCCAAAGAATCAAGGAAAAGTCTGGGCTTTTAATCAAGTAAAAGAGGGAAATAGAAAGAAAACATGGTGGAATAATTTTGCCGTAGCTTTTGCGGGAGCAACAATCATTCCCTCCCTCCTAATGGGTTATATTCAGAATGCCTTTGGTATTTTATTGGGAATTTTGTTAACCTTAACGCTGACAGCTGTTATGGTAGATGCGGTTTATGCAGCTATTTATATAAAAAAGCACCCTCATAGCGATGAATTAGTTTAGCCAACAAATATAGATTAGTGGGTAAAAAAAGGAGAAAATAATGAAAAAAGTTCGAAAAATTAAAATGCTGATGGGAGTTATACTTTCAGTTTTAGTCGTCTTGATAGTAGCATCGATCTTCTTATTTAGATTTAATGGAAAGAAAGATTCAAAGCAAGTATCATCAACGGTTTCTGTTAAAGATAGCAGAAGTCAGGCTAAAAGCGATAAAGATACCAAAGTTAAAGAGGAGGAAATCCAGAAACTCAAGGATCAGCTAGCTAGTTTAGATAGCAAAGTCGCTGAGTCAGAGAAGTTAGTTGACAAGCTAAAAGAAGAAACCGCTGTTCTGAAACTGGATATTGAAGCACTAAGAAATAATGATTTATCTAGTTTGAAAGGTATATGGCGTACAGCTTCAGGTAATGAATATGTTATTAATGAGTCTGGGGAAATGCGTTCCTCTTGGCTGTCGAATGGTCAAAAGAATGAATCTATTGTCGAATTGAAAGCATCAGGTGGAAAAAATAGTCAAAATCCAGAAACAGTTTTTATTAGTGCTTGGGTAAAAGATTCAGTTGCTGGAGGTTTTATTGTAGTTGCAATACCTAGCGGTATTGTCTTAGAGTCCGCTGAGAATGGAAAATTTACTGATAAGTCAAATCCTGCTGAAGATAGACTTGTGGCTGGACAAAGTTATGTTAGTATGCTTATGAAACCAGAAGATGTTTATTATCGTGTAAAACCAGATACTAGTAAACTTGAGGAAGAGGAGAAGAATTTAGCTCAACTACAGGCTGAACGCGAAGCAATCAAAACTTCTCTAGAATCTAAGGAAAAGAAAAATACGAACTAGAAAAACTAGTTTAGAATCTAACTTTCGATTGTTTTAGTTCAGAAATACTGTTGCAATCGCTAGAATGAAGAAGCTCATTAGGGCTTCTTTTCTTTTATCTTAACACTTAAACCACTTAGACCGATATAGAGACCAGATAGGCAACAGAACTTGTTCTTGAAACTGACCTCTGCTATAATAATTTTTGTAGGGACGTGAAGGGTCGATATCAGATAACTCAAGTTCCTAAAAAAGAAATTGGAGATAAAGAAATGAAAAAATTATTGGGAATTGTATTTTTACTAGCAGCAGCGACAGTAGTGTATTTTGGTTCTGTTGGATGGCCAAGTTTGGATGTCAACCTCTGGTCACTCATTCCGGTAGGCTTGTTCCTCTTTTTCACACTAGAGAATCTTTTGAAAAAGGACTACAAGGCTAGTTTGATGTGTTTGATTATTGCCTTTATCATTGCGAATGCAATTTTGGACCTTTTACCAATTTCAAGTAGCTTGGTAATTGGAGCGGGAGTGCTGGCTTGTGTAGGTATTGGTTATCTCCTTCCGGATAAAGAAAGTAAATAGGAATTATTGAAAAAGATATAAAGAAAAACACTTCAATCATTGTATTTTAGTTTGATTGAGGTGTTTTCGATTTAGTTTTTTATTTCTGAGCCATCAATTCAACAATCATCTCGATATACATGACAAGGGTTAATAAGAATCCTGAACGCCAGAAGAATTTGATGAATTTAGGATAGTAAAAGCTACGTTTTTTCAAAAGGAAGAAAAAAACGAGAATAATGGCTAGGAGTGAGAGGGCTAGGCCTAGTCTAGGGAGGAAATTATGGGTAAAGGTTTTAGCTGTAATAAGGTAATATTCAAATACCAAGACTGGAAAAGCCAAATCCGCAAAGTTTCGTCCTAGTTTTTTTAATCTAAAAAGTTTGGTTATGATAATGCAGACTACTAGAGTCAGTATCAATAATAAAATAGATGCTAATTTCATTAAAATCATACCCATATTGTATCATAAAAAATCGCTAATGGAAACGAGAAACAGAGGAATTTATAGGAAAGTCAGGCTTTTGAGATTGTAGATGTTTTTTGTTATAATGAAAGTTATGAAATCTTATAATACCTTGAATGATTATTATCGAAAACTATTTGGAGAAAAGACCTTTAAAGTCCCTATTGATGCGGGGTTTGACTGTCCCAATCGTGATGGGACTGTGGCTCATGGAGGCTGTACTTTTTGTACGGTTTCAGGTTCTGGCGATGCTATCGTAGCACCGGATGCGCCTATCCGTGAGCAATTTTATAAGGAAATTGACTTTATGCATCGCAAGTGGCCAGACGTTCAGAAGTATCTGGTTTATTTTCAAAATTTTACCAATACCCATGAAAAGGTGGAAATCATTCGGGAACGCTATGAGCAGGCCATCAATGAGCCAGGTGTAGTAGGAATCAATATCGGAACACGGCCAGACTGTTTACCAGACGAAACCATCGAATATTTGGCTGAGTTGTCGGAGCGCATGCATGTGACGGTTGAATTGGGCTTGCAGACTACTTATGAAGCAACCTCTGACCTGATTAACCGTGCCCATTCCTATGAATTGTACGTGGAAACGGTCAAGCGTTTGAGGAAATATCCAAAAATTGAGATTGTTTCCCATTTGATCAATGGTTTGCCTGGTGAAACCCATGAGATGATGATTGAAAATGTCCGCCGTTGTGTCACGGATAACGATATTCAAGGAATTAAACTGCACTTGCTTCACCTGATGACCAATACGCGTATGCAACGAGATTATCACGAAGGCCGTTTACAGTTGATGAGTCAGGACGAATATGTTAAGGTCATCTGTGACCAACTGGAAATCATTCCCAAACATATCGTCATCCATCGAATCACGGGAGATGCACCTAGAGATATGCTGATTGGGCCGATGTGGAGCCTCAATAAATGGGAAGTTCTAAATGCTATTGAAACTGAAATGAGACGTCGTGGAAGCGTTCAAGGATGCAAGGCTGTAAAACAGGAGTTTGAAAATGAAAAGACCACTTGAAATGGCACATGATTTTTTAGCTGAGGTTGTAACTCAGGATGATATCGTAGTGGATGCAACCATGGGAAATGGTCATGACACGCTTTTTCTAGCCAAGCTAGCTAAGCAAGTCTATGCTTTTGATATCCAAGAGCAAGCCTTGGAAAAAACCCAAGAGCGTTTGGAACAGGCTGGTTACACAAATGCTCAGTTAATCTTGCAAGGCCATGAGACACTGGACCAGTTTGTGACAGAAGCCAAGGCAGGGATTTTTAATCTGGGTTATCTGCCGTCAGCTGATAAATCTGTCATTACCCAACCTCAGACTACTATTGAAGCCTTAGAAAAGTTGTGTGACTTACTTGTCAAAGGTGGACGGATTGCCATTATGATCTACTATGGTCATGAGGGAGGCGATATTGAGCGAGATGCTGTCTTGGATTTTGTTAGCCAGTTGAACCAACAAGAGTACACAGTTGCCATTTACCGAACTTTAAACCAAGTCAACAACCCACCATTTTTAGTTATGATTGAAAAATTAGAGAGATATAGACATGGATAAACAATACCTACGTGAAAAGCTGGATACCATGCGCCAGAAATTTGTAGAATCAACCCACCACGAACGTGCGGTTGGTGTGTTAGACCAAGCGCATATGAGCAAAAAAATGCTTAAAATCAAGAAAAAATTAGTTGCTCTTGAAATGGAACGGTGCCAGAGAAAAATTGAGCACAAAGACTGTTCCAAGATTGATCAAAAAATCAAAGAGCAGAAGGAGATATTTGAATCCTGTTGTAAAAAAGACTAAGGAGGAATTGCGTGGAATTACTGATTTACCTCATCCTATTTTTACTGGTCTTGATTGTTTCAAGTACAACTAATAAGCTCCTACCCTTTTTGCCTCTTCCCTTGGTTCAAATTCTTTTGGGAATTGTGATTGGTCTCTTTTTACCCAATACTGACTTTCACCTCAATACGGAGTTGTTTTTGGCTCTGGTTATTGGGCCCTTGCTTTTCCGAGAGTCCGAAGAAGCGGATATTACGGCTATTTTAAAACACTGGCGAATCATTGTCTATCTCATATTTCCAGTGATTTTTATCTCGACCCTGAGTTTGGGTGGCTTAGCTCATCTTCTTTGGCTCAGTCTTCCCTTGGCAGCTTGTTTGGCTGTTGGGGCTGCCCTTGGGCCAACGGACTTGGTGGCCTTTGCCTCTCTTTCGGAGCGTTTTAGCTTTCCTAAGCGCGTGTCCAATATCCTCAAAGGTGAAGGACTCTTGAATGATGCTTCTGGCTTGGTGGCTTTTCAGGTGGCCTTGGCCGCTTGGACAACAGGAGCCTTTTCCCTTGGGCAAGCAGGTAGTTCGCTCATCTTTTCAATTCTAGGCGGTTTTTTGATTGGCTTTTTAACAGCCATGACCAATCGTTTCCTCCATACTTTTTTGTTAAGTGTGCGCGCAACGGATATTGCCAGCGAACTTTTATTAGAATTGAGTTTGCCTCTGGTGACCTTCTTTTTAGCAGAAGAGGTGCACGTTTCAGGGATTATTGCCGTTGTTGTTGCGGGGATTTTAAAGGCAAGTCGCTTTAAGAAAATCACGCTTCTCGAAGCCCAAGTAGATACGGTGACTGAGACAGTCTGGCATACAGTGACCTTTATGCTCAACGGTTCTGTCTTTGTGATTCTGGGTATGGAGTTGGAAATGATAGCAGAGCCTATCTTGACCAATCCAATCTATAATCCCTTACTCTTGCTGGTATCTCTTGTCGCCCTTACCTTTGTCCTCTTTGCTATTCGTTTTGTCATGATTTATGGCTATTATGCCTACAGGACACGCCGCCTCAAGAAAAAGTTGAATAAGTATATGAAAGATATGCTTCTCTTGACCTTCTCAGGTGTCAAGGGAACGGTGTCGATTGCTACAATTCTTTTGATACCAAGTGATTTAGAGCAGGAATATCCAATCTTGCTTTTCCTTGTTGCAGGTGTGACACTTGTCAGCTTTTTAACAGGTCTCTTGGTCTTGCCTCATCTTTCTGATGAACAGGAAGAAAGCAAGGACTATCTCATGCATATCGCTATTTTGAATGAAGTAACGCTAGAGTTGGAAAAAGAGTTGGAAGATACCAGAAATAAACTTCCTCTCTATGCGGCTATTGACAATTACCATGGACGTATTGAAAATCTCATTCTGAGTCAGGAAAATAAGGGTGCTCAAGAAGACTGGGAAGCTTTGAAACTTCTTATCCTTAGTATTGAAAGTGATGGTCTGGAACAAGCCTACGAAGAAGGCAAGATGAGTGAGCGTGCTTATCGAGTTTATCAACGTTATTTGAAAAACATGGAACAAGGTATCAATCGCAAGTTTGCTTCAAGATTGACCTATTATTTCCTTGTTTCCTTACGGATTCTACGTTTTCTCCTTCACGAAGTCTTTACCTTTGGCAAGACCTTCCGTAGTTGGAAAAATGAAGAATCACAGAAACTCAGAGCCCTTGACTACGACCAAATTGCAGAGCTCTATCTAGAAAATACAGAGATGATTATCGAAAGTTTGGAGAACCTCAAAGGGGTTTATAAGAGTTCCTTGATCAGCTTCATGCAGGATTCTCGTCTCCGTGAAACAGCTATCATCACCAGTGGTGCCTTTGTCGAACGGGTTATCAATCGTGTCAAGCCCAACAATATCGATGAAATGCTGAGAGGCTATTATCTGGAGCGTAAATTGATTTTCGAATATGAAGAGAAACGATTGATTACGACCAAGTATGCCAAGAAGTTACGACAAAATGTGAATAACTTAGAGAACTATTCCTTGAAGGAAGCTGCCAATACCCTCCCTTATGATATGATGGAATTGGTCAGAAGAAATTAATCAAGATTGTAAGTGAAGGAGTGTGACATGAAGAAGTGGTGGAAAGAGCTGATAGACAGGCCTTTAGTAAAAGCTTTTTTGCATTATTATCAAGCATCAGATAGTGAATTGACTAGTGTCGCAGTAGCCTACTATTGGTTGATTTCGATTTTTCCCCTGCTTTTGGTAGTAGTCAATATCCTCCCCTATTTTCAGATTCCAGTTTCTAATTTTCTGAAGGTTGTCAATGAATTTTTGCCAGATACGGTCTATGATGTAGTGGCAAAGATTATTACAGAGGTACTGACCCAACCTTCAACGGGCTTATTGAGTTTTGCGGTTTTGTCAGCCCTCTGGACCTTTTCCAAATCCATGAACTTTCTGCAGAAAGCCTTTAATAAAGCATACGGAGTAGCAAAAAATCGAGGAATGATTTCTCATCAACTTATGAGTTTGTTTGTCAGTTTTGGTCTGCAGATTCTCTTTGCCTTAGCTCTCTTTCTGAGTGTTTTTGGCCGCATGCTCCTCAACCTTATCAAAAGTTACTGGAAATCGGATAGTCCTCTCTTTGATTATCTGCAAGACCTAACAGGTCCTTTGGTCTATGCTTTGATTTTTGCAATCTTGGTCATGCTTTATTATTTCCTGCCTAATGTTAAGGTCCGACGGATTCGCTATGTGTTGCCAGGTAGTGCCTTTGTCTTGTTGACTCTGGTTTTACTGCTCAATATTTTTTCAGTCTATGTCAACAACTATGTTAATCACCTCGTGGACGTCCGTTTCTTCAGTTCCGTTGTCGTGGTGGTCATGATGTTCTGGTTTATTCTCATTGCTAAGATTTTGATTGTCGGCGCAGTGATCAATGCCAGTGTGCAGAGCTTGAAAGATCCAAAGTTTGGTATGGAATAATTAGAAAAATCCCTATTAGGTTTCCTAATAGGGATTTTCTTAATAGATAAACATGGCATCGCCAAAACTAAAGAAGCGGTAGTGTTCTTGGATAGCATGGTGATAAGCATCTAAGACTAATTCACGACCGGCAAAGGCAGAAACCAACATGACCAGAGTTGATTTTGGCAGGTGGAAGTTAGTTGAAAAGGCATCAACAACCTTCCATTGGTAACCAGGTTTGATAAAGATATTGGTCCAGCCAGTATCTGCCTGGATTTGCCCATCAAACTTGGAACCAATAGTTTCCAAGGTGCGGATAGAAGTGGTTCCAACAGCGATGACACGACCACCATTTTCCTTAACAGAGCGAAGGGTGGCAGCCGCTTCCTCAGAAAGCTGGTAGAATTCTGAGTGCATTTCGTGTTCGTCCAAATTGTCCACAGAAACGGGTCTAAAGGTTCCGAGTCCGACATGGAGAGTCAGATAGACTAGATGAACACCCTTGGCTTGGATTTCTGCCAGCAGTTCTTTGGTGAAGTGAAGACCAGCAGTTGGTGCAGCAGCAGAGCCACTTTCCTTGGCGTAGACGGTTTGATAACGTTCACGGTCATCCAATTTTTCGTGGATATAAGGTGGTAGTGGCATTTCTCCCAGACTTTCCAAGACTTCTAGGAAAATTCCTTGGTATTCAAAGCGGACAATACGGCCCCCGTGGGTCAATTCTTCTGTGACGACAGCGCTGAGGCGACCGTCACCAAAGCTGACACGAGTTTCGACCTTGAGGCGTTTGGCAGGTTTTGCTAGAACTTCCCACTCATCTCCAGCAGTATTTTTTAGGAGGAGAAGTTCTACATGACCCCCAGTTTCTTCCTTTTGACCATAGAGGCGGGCAGGGAGAACGCGGGTGTCATTCATGACAAGGGCATCACCAGGTTCCAGCATATCAATAATAGAGTGGAAGTGTTTATCCTGCATTTCTCCCGTCTCGCGATTGACGATGAGGAGTTTAGAGGCATCCCGTTTTTCAAGGGGTGTTTGGGCAATCAATTCCTCAGGCAAGTGGAAATCAAAATCAGCTGTATTCATATATCTCTTCATTCTTTCTAAGTTCTAATCTTATCCATTATAACATGTTTCAAGTTTGGACGCTCTTTTTTTAGAAATTAAATCGTTTTCACTTGACAAAAATTGGTCTATACCATATAATAAATATAGATTGAAACGGAGGATAAAAAGATGAAAGTTATTAAAGTTGAAAACCAAATCGAGGGTGGAAAAGTTGCTTTTGAGATTTTGAAGGAAAAATTGGCCAATGGAGCTCAAACCCTAGGACTTGCTACAGGAAGTAGCCCACTTGAATTTTACAAGGAAATTGTTGAGAGTGACCTTGATTTTTCAAATTTAACCAGTGTCAACCTTGATGAGTATGTAGGACTTGATGGAGATAATCCACAGTCTTACCGTTACTTCATGCAAGAAAACTTGTTTAACCAAAAACCATTTAAAGAAAGTTTCTTGCCTCGTGGGGTTAAGGACAATGCTGAAGCTGAAGTTGAACGCTACAACCAAATTTTGGCTGACCATCCAGTTGACCTCCAAATCTTGGGAATCGGTCGCAATGGACATATCGGATTTAATGAACCTGGTACTCCATTTGACAGTCAAACGCATCTGGTAGAGCTTGACCAGTCTACTATTGAAGCCAATGCGCGCTTTTTTGACAAGATTGAAGACGTTCCAACTCAAGCCATTTCAATGGGAATTAAAAACATCTTGGATGCCAAGTCAATTATTCTCTTTGCTTATGGTGAGTCGAAAGCAGAAGCCATTGCCGGAACAGTGTCTGGCCCAGTGACTGAGAATCTCCCAGCAAGTAGCCTCCAAAATCACCCTGATGTGACGATCATCGCAGATGCTGAAGCGCTCAGCCTACTTGAAAAATAAAAAACGAAACCCTTCAGTTTCTTCTATCTGAGTGCTTTAAACTCTTGTATAAATGGCAAAAAAATCAAAATTAAACCGGATTTTTTCTTGACAATTATTCCTTTTACGTGTAAAATAGAATAGATCTTGAACTTGAAGGGAGTGAAAAAAATGTCTAAAACAGTAGTACGTAAGAATGAATCTCTTGACGACGCACTTCGTCGTTTCAAACGTGCGGTTACTAAAGCTGGTACTCTTCAAGAAACACGCAAACGTGAATTCTATGAAAAACCTTCTGTAAAACGTAAACGTAAATCAGAAGCAGCTCGTAAACGTAAAAAATTCTAATTAGAAATGAAAGGCTGGAGAAATCTAGTCTTTTTTCTTTTAATACTCTTCGAAAATCAAATTCAAACCATGTCAACGTCGCCTTGCCGTACTCAAGTACAGCCTGCGGCTAGTTTCCTAGTTTGCTCTTTGATTTTCATTGAGTATAAATAAATACTTCAAAGCCTGCAAAAATCTGAAACTTCTAAGGACAATTTGATATAATAGTAAAAAGAACTCGATTGAAGGAGGAAATGATGTCGGTTTTAGTAAAAGAAGTGATTGAAAAGCTTAGACTAGACATTGTCTATGGCGAACCAGAATTACTTGAAAAGGAAATTAATACCGCGGACATTACGCGACCTGGTCTTGAAATGACGGGCTATTTTGACTATTATACGCCTGAGCGGATTCAACTTTTGGGAATGAAGGAGTGGTCCTATCTCGTTTCGATGTCCTCTCACAACCGTTACCAAGTCTTGAAAAAAATGTTTCTACCTGAGACACCTGCGGTTATTGTTGCTCGTGGTTTGGTGGTTCCTGAGGAGATGCTAAAGGCAGCTAGAGAATGTAAGATTGCTATTTTAACTAGCCGTACGGCGACCAGTCGATTGTCTGGAGAGTTATCTAGCTATTTGGATTCTCGTTTGGCAGAACGTACCAGTGTGCACGGTGTCTTGATGGATATCTATGGTATGGGTGTCTTGATTCAGGGCGATAGTGGAATTGGTAAAAGTGAGACAGGTCTAGAGCTTGTCAAACGTGGTCACCGCTTGGTAGCAGATGATCGCGTAGACATCTTTGCCAAGGACGAGATTACCCTTTGGGGTGAACCGGCTGAAATCTTGAGACACCTGATTGAAATTCGTGGGGTTGGGATTATCGATGTTATGAGCCTCTACGGTGCGAGTGCCGTCAAGGATTCTTCACAAGTCCAGTTGGCTGTTTATTTGGAAAATTACGATACACATAAAACTTTTGATCGTCTTGGAAACAATGCAGAGGAACTTAAAATTTCTGGCGTATCTATTCCTCGTATTCGTATTCCAGTTAAAACAGGTCGTAATATTTCTGTTGTGATTGAGGCTGCTGCCATGAATTATCGTGCCAAGGAAATGGGCTTTGATGCGACTCGTTTGTTCGAAGAACGCTTGACCAATCTTATTGCTCAAAACGAGGTGCCTAATGCTTGATCCAATTGCTATTCATCTAGGCCCTCTAGCCATTCGTTGGTATGCCTTGTGTATTGTGACAGGCTTGATTCTTGCGGTTTATTTGACCATGAAAGAAGCACCTAGAAAGAAGATCATCCCAGATGATATTTTAGATTTTATCTTAGTAGCCTTTCCCTTGGCTATTTTAGGAGCTCGTCTCTATTATGTTATTTTCCGTTTTGATTACTATAGTCAGAACTTGGGAGAGATTTTTGCCATTTGGAATGGTGGTTTGGCCATTTACGGTGGTTTGATTACCGGTGCCCTTGTACTCTACATTTTTGCTGATCGTAAACTCATTAATACTTGGGATTTTCTAGATATTGCGGCACCTAGCGTCATGATTGCCCAAAGTCTGGGGCGCTGGGGCAATTTCTTTAACCAAGAAGCCTACGGTGCAGCAGTGGATAATCTGGATTATCTACCTGGTTTTATCCGTGACCAGATGTATATTGAGGGGAGCTACCGTCAACCGACCTTCCTTTATGAATCTCTATGGAATCTACTTGGATTTGCCTTGATTCTGATTTTTAGAAGAAAATGGAAGAGCCTTAGACGAGGTCATATCACTGCTTTCTACTTGATTTGGTATGGTTTTGGTCGTATGGTCATCGAAGGAATGCGGACAGATAGTCTCATGTTTTTCGGTCTTCGAGTGTCTCAATGGCTATCAGTTGTTCTTATCGGACTGGGTATTTTTATCATTCTATATCAAAATCGAAAGAAGGCCCCTTACTATATTTCAGAGGAGGAAAACTAAATGTTAGAAGTTGCATATATTCTTGTAGCCTTTGCTTTGATTGTATTTTTAGTGTATCTAATCATTACTGTACAAAAGCTTGGCCGTGTTATCGATGAAACAGAGAAGACAATTAAAACCTTAACTTCAGATGTGGATGTGACCTTGCATCATACCAATGAATTGCTGGCTAAGGTCAATGTCTTGGCAGATGATATCAATGTCAAGGTAGCAACGATTGATCCACTCTTTAGTGCTGTTGCAGATTTATCTCTATCTGTTTCAGACCTCAATGACCATGCGCGTGTCTTGAGCAAGAAAGCTTCATCAGCTGGTTCAAAAACACTTAAGACTGGTGCAAGTTTGTCAGCTCTTCGTGTAGCAAGTAAATTTTTCAAAAAATAAAAAAGGAGAATCCTTATGGGTAAACTATCCTCAATCCTTTTAGGAACCGTTTCAGGTGCAGCCCTTGCCTTGTTTTTAACAAGCGAAAAGGGCAAACAAGTTTGCAGTCAGGCTCAAGATTTTCTAGATGATTTGAGAGAAGATCCGGAGTATGCCAAGGAGCAGGTCTGTGGAAAACTGACAGAAGTCAAGGAGCAGGCTACAGATTTTGTTCTGAAAACCAAAGAACAGGTTGAGTCAGGTGAAATCACTGTGGACAGTGTCCTTGCTCAAGCCAAATCATGTGCTCGTCAAGCGACAGAAGCATCAAAAGATCGATTCAATAATCTCAAGGAGCAATGGCAAGAAAAGGCCGAAACTCTTGATGAATCAGAAGAGATTGTTATTGACATAACAGAAGAATAAACCATCACCATCTCTGGACGAACTATGTATCTGGGGATGGTGATTTTTTTCTCGTAGCCTGTCTTTGTGGTATAATAATTACTATGCAGAAAAAACCAACGTCAGCCTATGTGCACATCCCATTTTGTACCCAGATTTGTTATTACTGTGACTTTTCAAAAGTTTTTATCAAGAATCAGCCGGTAGATAGTTATTTGGAGCATTTGCTGGAAGAGTTTCGTTCTTATGACATTCAAAAGTTACGAACCCTTTACATCGGTGGTGGGACACCAACAGCCCTGTCAGCTCCGCAACTGGAGGTTTTATTGGATGGCTTGACTAAAAACTTGGACTTGTCTGCCTTAGAGGAATTGACTATTGAAGCCAATCCAGGCGATTTGGATGCGGATAAGATTGCGGTTTTGAAGAACTCGGCTGTCAATCGTGTTTCGCTAGGTGTGCAGACCTTTGATGACAAGATGCTGAAAAAGATTGGGCGCAGTCATTTAGAGAAAGATATTTATGAAAATATCGAACGCCTGAAACTGGCTGGTTTTGACAATATCTCTATAGACTTGATTTATGCACTGCCAGGTCAGACCATGGAGCAGGTCAAGGAAAATGTGGCTAAGGCTATTGGGCTAAATATTCCCCACATGAGTTTGTATAGCTTGATTTTAGAAAATCATACGGTTTTTATGAACCGGATGCGGCGAGGGAAATTGCCTCTGCCTAAGGAGGAACTGGAAGCTGAGATGTTTGAGTACATCATCGCAGAGCTGGAGCGAGCAGGTTTTGAGCATTATGAGATTTCCAATTTCTCAAAGCCTGGTTTTGAAAGTCGCCATAATCTCATGTACTGGGACAATGCTGAATACTATGGCATCGGTGCTGGGGCATCCGGCTATGTCAACGGAGTGCGATATAAGAATCATAGTCCCATTCGTCATTATCTGAGTGCAGTTGAGGAAGGCGACGCACGTATCACAGAAGAGCACCTGAGTCAAAAGGAACAAATGGAAGAGGAAATGTTCTTGGGCCTCCGCAAGAAATCAGGAGTCTCTATAGCGCGATTTGAGGAAAAATTTGGACGGTCTTTTGATGGACTTTATGGAGAAATTGTCAAGGACTTGGTTCAACAAGGTCTCATGCAAATAGACGGTAATCGCGTGCGCATGACAAAAAGAGGTCTCTTTTTAGGAGACACCGTAGCAGAACGATTTATTTTGGAGTAGGATGATGGGCTTAACTTATCAAATGAAAATGAAAATTCCTTTTGATATGGCTGATATGAACGGTCATATCAAACTTCCAGATGTGATTTTGCTGTCACTGCAAGTTTCAGGGATGCAGTCGATTGAACTGGGAGTTAGTGATAAGGCCATTTTGGAAGACTATAATCTGGTCTGGATTATCACAGACTATGATATTGAAGTGGTTCGTTTGCCTCGTTTTGCGGAAGAAATTACCATTGAAACAGAAGCTTTGAGCTACAATCGACTCTTTTGTTATCGTCGGTTTACCATTTATGATGAAGCAGGGCAGGAACTCATCCACATGATGGCGACCTTTGTTCTCATGGACCGAGACAGTCGAAAAGTCCATGCTGTAGAACCTGAGATTGTGGCTCCTTACCAGTCTGATTTTGATAAAAAACTTATCCGCGGACCAAAGTATGAGTCCTTGGAAGAACCAATCAGCAAGGATTACCATGTTCGTTTTTACGACTTGGATATGAATGGCCATGTCAACAACAGTAAATACTTGGACTGGATTTTTGAGGTCATGGGAGCGGATTTTTTGACCCACTATATTCCCAAGAAAATCAATCTCAAGTATGTCAAGGAAGTTCGACCAGGTGGGGTGATTACATCGGCTGTTGAACGGACTGGACTGGAGAGCAAACATGAGATTACAAGCGACGGGGCTACCAATGCACAAGCTATCATCACTTGGCAAGAAATAAAAAAGGATTAGGGAGAAATAGATGAAATATAAAGGCTATTTAATTGATTTAGACGGAACCATTTATAAGGGGAAGAATCGAATTCCGGCAGGAGAAGCTTTTGTCCATGAATTGCAAAAGCGGGATATCCCCTATCTCTTTGTAACCAACAATACAACCCGCACTCCAGAGAGTGTTCAGGAGATGTTGGCTCAGAATTTTAATATCGATACGCCCCTATCGACTGTCTACACAGCGACTTTGGCAACGATCGACTATATGAACGACTTGGGGCTTGAAAAGACGGTCTATGTCATCGGAGAAGCAGGGCTCAAGGAAGCCATCAAGGCGGCTGGTTATGTGGAAGACAAGGATAATCCTGCCTATGTGGTAGTAGGTCTGGACTGGCAAGTCGACTATGAAAAATTTGCCACAGCAACTCTTGCCATTCAAAAGGGTGCTCACTTTATCGGAACCAACCCTGACCTCAACATCCCGACAGAGCGTGGTCTTTTGCCAGGTGCTGGTTCACTGATTACCCTTCTTGAAGTGGCAACACGAGTGAAGCCTGTTTATATCGGAAAACCAAATGCCATCATTATGGACAAGGCGGTTGAGCACTTAGGTTTGGAACGTGAAGAATTAATCATGGTCGGGGATAACTACCTAACTGATATTCGAGCTGGGATTGACAATGGCATTCCAACGCTCTTGGTGACGACAGGTTTTACCAAGGCAGAAGAAGTAGCAGACCTACCAATCGCACCGACTCATGTAGTTTCTAGCCTTGCGGAGTGGGATTTTGATGAAAACTAAACTGATCTTTTGGGGCTCTATGCTCTTTCTCCTCTCCCTCTCAATCCTTCTGACCATCTATCTGGCTTGGATTTTCTATCCGCTGGAAATTCAGTGGCTGAACTTAACGGATCGAGTCTATCTAAAACCAGAAACTATTCAGTACAACTTTCATATCTTGATGAATTATCTGACCAATCCTTTTAGTCAGGTCTTGCAGATGCCGGATTTTCGTTCGTCAGTATCTGGGCTACATCACTTTGCGGTGGTGAAGAATCTCTTTCACTTGGTGCAGCTAGTTGCTCTTGTGACACTACCAAGTTTCTATTTCTTTGTCAAAGGGATTGTGAAAAAGGGCTTTTTATCTTTATTTAGTAAAGAGCTTTTAGCTCTAGTGGTTTTGCCTTTGCTGATTGGTCTTGGGGGAGTTTTGATTGGTTTTGACCAATTCTTTACTCTTTTCCATCAAATTCTCTTTGTGGGAGATGATACCTGGCTTTTTGATCCAGCCAAGGATCCTGTTATTCTGATTTTGCCAGAGACCTTTTTTCTTCATGCCTTCCTCCTCTTTTTTGCCCTCTATGAGAGCTTCTTTGGCTTTTTGTACCTGAAAAGTCTTAGGAAATAATACTAAAGATGTTCTTATTTTGAGTAAATAAGTTAGGTATGTGATTCGAAACTATTGTCAAGAATGAATTAATCAAATCCAAAAAAAGTTAATCGTTCGCAAACAGTCTATTTTTCTTGAAAAAATAGGCTTTTTTTTCTAAAAATCTCTAGTCAAGCGCTTTATTTTTTTGTATAATAGAATTAGCAAAGTATAGATAAGAAGAGAAAAGCATGATTACACTATTTCTATCACCGAGCTGTACTTCATGTCGTAAGGCAAAGGCCTGGTTAGAAAAACATAAGGTGCCCTTTGAGGAGCATAATATTATGACCAGTCCCTTAACAAGAAAGGAATTGCAACACATCCTTTCCTTGACAGAAAATGGTACTGATGACATTATTTCAACTCGTTCAAAAATTTTTCAAAAATTAGATATTGATGTAGAAAGTATTTCGGTATCAGAATTGCTTCATTTGATTGAGCAGTATCCTAGTCTTTTGCGTCGTCCCATTATTATTGATGCCAAACGTATGCAAATCGGTTTTAATGAAGATGAGATTCGTGCTTTTCTCCCTCGTAGTTACCGTAAGCAAGAACTAAAAGAAGCAAGAATGAGAGCTGGTATTAGTTAATGAACAAACAGTATAGTTACCCACTAGATTTGTCGTGGAGCACTGAAGAACTTGCTTCAGTGCTTTCTTTTTTTAATGATGTTGAAGCTGCCTATGAAGGCAAGGTAGAGGCTAAAAAGTTACTGGACTCCTACAAGGGATTCAAGGCGGTCGTGCCAAGTAAGAGCGAAGAAAAACGTTTGGGACGAGAATTTGAAACAGTTAGTGGCTATTCGCTTTACCGAGCAGTTCAGACTGCCAAGGAAAAAGGGGAAGGGAAGATTTCTCTTGGAAAGTAAATTTGAATTTGCCAAAGAGCTTATTAAGAGAGCGGGCCAGTACATCCTTGACCACATGCAGGAAGACTTGTGTGTTGAGACCAAGTCCTCTCCAACAGATTTGGTGACCAGACTGGACAAGGAAGTTCAGGAACTCTTGGTTGATGAAATTCTATCCCGTTATCCTGAGGATAAGATTTGCGCTGAAGAAGGCTGTCTGCGAGCCTCGGTTCAAGAGGGCAAGGTGTGGGTCATTGATCCGATTGATGGGACCAATAATTTTGTGGCCCAGCAGGAAGATTTTGCTGTTATGGTGGCTTATTTTGAAAATGGTCAGGGACAGTTTGGTCTGATTTATGATGTGGTCAAAGGGGATTGTTACCACGGTGGTGGGGAATTTCCAGTTTGTCTAAATGATAAGCCCCTAGCTCCCTTTCAAGCAAAACCACTTGGAGATTTTCTCATTGCAGGAAATAGTGGTATGCTGGAAACCAACGAATGGGGTCTGGCTGATTTGAGTCGAGCTGTGCTTGGTGTTCGAGTCTATGGGAGTGCGGCCATTAGTTTTGCCAAGATTTTGTCAGGGCGTTTGTTGACCTATGTCACCTATCTGCAACCATGGGATTATGCTGCTGCTAGTATTTTGGGAGAAAGCCTTGGTTATGAGGTTGTGACTCTATCTGGTCAACCGCTTGATTTTCAAACCAGACAACCGGTCATGATGCTACCTCTTGAGATGCAGGAGGAAATTCAGTCCTATATTTACGAAAGGAAAAGAACTTAAATGCAATTTCCAGAAGGATTTGTTGAAAAATATGAAAAGATACTAGGAGATGAGGCAAGAGATTTTCTTGCCTCTTTTGAGGAGGAAGCGGTTTCTGCCTTTCGGGTCAATCCTTTAAAAGAAGCGCCAGTTTCCTTTTCTGATCCCATTCCTCAAACCCCTTGGGGCTACTACGGGAAGGTGTCTGGGAAATCGCCTGAGCATGCTACTGGTTTGGTTTATTCGCAAGAACCTGCTGCCCAGATGGTGGCTCAGGTAGCCCAGCCCAGTCCTGGTATGAAGGTTTTGGACTTGGCAGCTGCACCGGGTGGAAAATCAACTCAATTAGTAGCCTATCTAGCAGGTGAAGGTATCCTGGTTTCCAATGAAATTTCAAGCAAACGGGCTAAGATTTTAGTAGAAAACATGGAGCGCTTTGGAGCGACAAATGTTGTGGTGACCAATGAATCTGCTGACCGTTTGGCCAAGGTTTTTAAGGGCTATTTTGACCTAATCGTTCTTGATGCCCCTTGCTCAGGGGAAGGGATGTTCCGTAAGCAACCAGATGCTATGGACTATTGGAGTTCAGATTATCCGAGTCAATGCGCCAGTCTTCAAAGAGAAATTCTAGCAGATGCCGTGACAATGCTAGCAGAAGGTGGTCGCTTGGTTTATTCAACCTGTACCTGGGCACCTGAAGAAAACGAAGAGATTGTCAATTGGCTACTGGAGGAGTATGATTTTGATTTGCTGCCAGTAGAGCATATCAATGGAATGGTAGCTGGTATTGACCTGCCAGAAACGGCTCGGATGTATCCTCATCATTTTAAGGGAGAGGGACAGTTTGTAGCTCATTTACAATTTAGAGGTGACAATCCAGCTCCTAAATGTAAGGCAAGTAAGAGTAATCTCAGCCGTGAACAAGTTGTCTTGTGGCAGGAATTTGCCCAAAAACATTTGCAGGTCAATCTAAGGGGAATCTTGCAGACTTTTGGTGACCAACTTTATCTCTTGCCAGAACTCTTGCCAGATTTAGGGAAACTCAAGATTGCTCGGAATGGCCTGCATTTGGGCACTTTTAAGAAGAAACGCTTTGAGCCTAGTTTTGCTCTTGGTCTAGCCTTGAAACCGAGTCAGGTCAAGCAGTCGGTTGAAATTGATCAAGAGGAATTTGTAAAGTATGTGGCTGGAGAAACCATTCAGCTGGCGGAAAGTCTGCCAAATGGTTGGTACCAAGTTTTGGTTCAAGGCAATGGTTTGGGTTTTGGAAAGGTGACTGGAAATGTTTTGAAAAATTATTTTCCAAAAGGCCTCAGATTCAAGTGAAAATGCTAGTCAAAGTAGCTTGTCTATGTTATAGTGGAAGTATGGATTTTTTCAAATTATCTTTCATTTTAAGTCAAATTTGGTGGAGACGGCAACTGAGCAAATGACTAGTAAAATTAAGCTATCAACTTCAGTTTGCTCTCAATTTTAAAAAAGAAAAACATAAATAAATAGTTGAAAAAATTCACAGCATTCACCATTATTTTCAAGGAGAAAAACAGTGAAAAAAAGGAAAAAACTCGCTCTATCCCTTGCGGCTCTCTTGCTAGCAGGTTCTTTGGCGGGATGTGCTAGCTGGATTGATCGTGGAGAATCCATGACAGCTGTTGGCTCAACGGCTCTTCAGCCCTTGGTCGAAGCAGCAGCAGATGAATTTGGCTCTATGCACGTTGGAAAAACAGTCAACGTCCAAGGTGGAGGATCTGGTACAGGTTTATCTCAGGTTCAGTCTGGAGCCGTTGATGTAGGAAATTCAGACGTATTTGCCGAGGAAAAAGACGGTATCAACGCATCCGCTCTAGTGGACCATAAGGTTGCTGTAGCGGGCTTGGCAGTGATTGTGAACAAGGAAGTTGATGTTGAAAATCTGACAACTGAACAACTCCGTAGCATCTTCACAGGTCAAGTGACCAACTGGAAAGAAGTCGGTGGGAAAGACCTAGCCATTTCCATTATCAACCGCGCGGCAAGTTCTGGTTCGCGTGCAACCTTTGACAGTGTTGTCATGGATGGTCAATCTGCCGTGCAGAGTCAAGAACAGGATTCAAACGGGATGGTCAAAAACATTGTTTCCCAGACACCAGGAGCCATTTCTTACCTAGCCTTTGCCTATGTGGATGACTCGGTGAAACGCATGAAATTGAATGGCTATGAGCCAATTGCAGAAAATGTTACAAGCAATAACTGGCCTTTGTGGTCTTATGAACACATGTACACCCTAGGTCAGCCAAACGAATTGGTGGCAGAATTCCTCAACTTTGTCCTCTCTGATGAAGCGCAAAGCGGAATCGTTAAGGGGATGGGCTATATTTCTGTTAAGGAAATGAAGGTTGAAAAAGATGCTGTAGGAACGGTGACAGCACTAGAAGGGAGTCACTAATGAATCAAGAAGAATTAGCTAAAAAATTACTTTCTCCCTCAAAGAACTCTCGTCTAGAGAAATTAGGAAAAGGCTTGACCTTTGCCTGCCTGTCTTTGATTGTCATCATTGTGGCCATGATTTTGATTTTCGTAGCCCAAAAAGGCTTGTCGACCTTCTTTGTCAATGGGGTCAACATCTTTGATTTTCTCTTTGGACAAACTTGGAATCCTTCAGGTAAACAATTTGGTGCCCTTCCCATGATTTTGGGTTCCTTTATTGTCACAATCCTATCAGCCCTTATCGCAACTCCTTTTGCCATTGGTGCAGCTGTCTTTATGACCGAGGTCTCACCAAAAGGTGCGAGAATCTTGCAGCCAGCTATTGAATTGCTAGTCGGGATTCCTTCAGTCGTGTATGGATTTATCGGTTTGCAGGTCGTAGTTCCCTTTGTCCGCAGTGTCTTTGGTGGAACTGGATTTGGGATTTTGTCAGGGATTTTCGTTCTCTTTGTCATGATTTTACCTACGGTAACCTTTATGACAACCGATAGCTTGCGTGCGGTGCCTCGTCACTACCGTGAAGCTAGTTTGGCTATGGGGGCCACTCGTTGGCAAACCATCTGGCGCGTGACCTTGAAGGCAGCGCGTTCAGGTATTTTTACAGCAGTGGTCTTTGGGATGGCGCGTGCCTTTGGTGAGGCCTTGGCCATTCAGATGGTGGTCGGAAACTCAGCCGTTGTCCCAACTTCATTGACAACACCTGCTGCGACCTTGACCTCTGTCTTGACCATGGGTATCGGAAATACCGTTATGGGTACAGTTGATAATAACGTACTTTGGTCACTGGCCTTAGTCTTGCTCTTGATGAGTTTGGCCTTCAACAGTGTGATTAAATTGATTACGAAAGAAAGAGGAAAGAAAAACTATGCACGCTAAGAAATTAGATAAAATTGCAACAGCTGTCCTCTACTCTATTGCAGGAATCATCGTTGCCATTTTGGCATCCTTGATTCTTTATATCTTGGTTCGTGGTTTGCCCCACATCTCTTGGTCTTTCTTGACTGGCAAATCATCTTCTTACCAAGCTGGTGGAGGGATTGGAATTCAGCTCTATAATTCCTTCTTCCTTTTGGTCATTACCTTGATTATCTCTGTGCCCTTATCTATGGGAGCTGGGATTTTCTTAGCTGAATATGCTAAAAAAGGTCCTGTAACCAACTTTGTCAGAACCTGTATTGAAATCTTGTCTTCACTGCCATCTGTGGTTGTAGGTCTCTTTGGTTACTTGATTTTTGTAGTTCAGTTTGAGTATGGATTTTCAATCATTTCAGGTGCCTTGGCCTTGACGGTCTTTAATCTGCCTCAGATGACTCGTAATGTTGAAGATAGTTTGAAACACGTTCACCATACGCAACGTGAGGCCGGCTTAGCCCTTGGAATTTCTCGTTGGGAGACTGTGGTCCATGTGGTCATTCCAGAAGCCCTTCCAGGCATTGTGACTGGGGTCGTCTTGGCCTCTGGTCGTATCTTTGGTGAGGCGGCTGCACTTATCTATACAGCAGGACAATCCGCTCCAGCTCTTGACTGGTCTAACTGGAATATTCTCAGTGTGACTAGCCCAATCTCTATCTTCCGTCAAGCAGAAACCTTGGCTGTCCATATTTGGAAAGTCAATAGTGAAGGAACCATTCCAGATGGAACCATTGTATCAGCAGGTTCTGCAGCCGTGCTCCTCATCTTTATCCTCATCTTTAACTTTGGAGCCCGCAAACTCGGAAGCTACCTACATAAGAAATTAACCGCTGCCTAAAGGAGAAGCCATGTCAAAATATAATTGGGATGAAAAGCATATCATCACCTTTCCTGAAGAGAAAGTGGCCCTCTCTACTAAGGATTTACATGTTTACTACGGTAAAAATGAATCTATCAAGGGCATCGATATGCAATTTGAAAAAAATAAAATTACTGCCTTAATTGGCCCTTCTGGTTCAGGAAAATCAACCTATCTCCGCAGTCTCAATCGTATGAATGATACGATTGATATTGCCAAGGTCACAGGTCAAATTCTCTATCAAGGAATTGATGTCAACCGTCCAGAAATCAATGTTTATGAAATGCGTAAGCACATCGGAATGGTCTTCCAACGACCAAATCCTTTTGCCAAGTCTATCTACCGCAATATCACTTTTGCTCATGAACGTGCAGGGGTTAAGGACAAGCAAGTCTTGGATGAAATTGTGGAAACTTCTCTTCGTCAGGCTGCCCTTTGGGACCAGGTCAAAGACGATTTGCACAAGTCAGCCTTGACCCTATCAGGTGGTCAGCAGCAACGTCTCTGTATCGCTCGTGCTATCTCGGTTAAACCAGATATCCTCTTGATGGATGAGCCTGCGTCAGCCTTGGATCCGATTGCGACAGCCCAGCTGGAAGAAACCATGCTGGAATTGAAGAAGGACTTTACCATCATCATCGTGACCCACAGTATGCAGCAGGCTGCGCGTGCTAGTGATTACACAGGATTTTTCTACTTGGGTGACTTGATCGAGTATGATAAGACATCTAATATTTTCCAAAATGCGAAACTACAGTCAACCAATGACTACGTAACAGGACACTTTGGATAGAAAGGAAACAGTATGACAGAAGCGATTTTACAGGTATCAGACCTGTCCGTTTACTACAATCAAAAAAAGGCCTTGAATAGTGTTTCCCTATCTTTCCAACCTAAGGAAATTACAGCTTTGATCGGTCCATCTGGATCAGGGAAGTCAACCCTCCTAAAGGCTATCAACCGCATGGGGGATCTCAATCCAGAAGTGACCACAACTGGTTCAGTGGTATACAACGGTCACAATATTTACAGCCCTCGTACAGATACAGTTGAATTGCGTAAGGAAATCGGTATGGTTTTCCAACAACCAAACCCTTTCCCTATGTCTATCTACGAAAACGTTGTTTACGGGCTTCGTATCAATGGAGTTAAAGACAAGCAGGTTCTGGATGAAGCGGTAGAAAAAGCCTTGCAACGAGCTTCCATCTGGGATGAGGTCAAGGATCGCCTACATGATTCAGCTATCGGGCTTTCAGGTGGACAACAGCAACGTGTCTGTGTTGCCCGTGTCTTGGCAACCAGCCCTAAAATCATTCTTTTGGATGAACCGACTTCAGCCTTGGACCCTATCTCGGCTGGTAAGATTGAGGAAACCTTGTATGCTCTAAAAGATAAATACACCATGCTCTTGGTTACGCGTTCCATGCAACAAGCCTCTCGTATTTCTGACAAGACAGGATTTTTCCTAGATGGAGATCTGATCGAGTTTAACGATACCAAGAAGATGTTCCTCAACCCACAACACAAGGAAACAGAAGATTATATTTCAGGAAAATTTGGATAAGGAGATAAATGATGTTACGTTCTCAATTTGAGGAAGATTTAGAGAAATTGCACAACCAGTTCTATGCTATGGGACAGGAAGTGCTATCCCAAATCAATCGGACAGTGCGTGCCTTTGTTACGCATGACCGTGATTTGGCCAAAGAAGTCATCGAAGACGATGCAGAAGTAAACGAATACGAAGTGAAATTGGAGAAGAAATCATTTGAAATGATTGCCCTCCAACAACCCGTTTCTCAGGACTTGCGTACAGTCCTAACAGTCTTGAAGGCTGTATCTGACTTGGAACGTATGGGGGACCATGCTGTTTCCATTGCAAGAGCAGCCATTCGTATGAAGGGAGAGCAACGTATCCCAGCTGTTGAAGAAGAAATCAAGAGAATGGGTCGCGATGTCAAGAACTTCGTTGAAGCAGCCCTTGATCTCTATCTCAATGGTTCAGTGGATCAGGCTTATGAAGTAGCAGCCATGGACGAAAAAATCAACCATTACTTTGATAGTATTCGTGACTTGGCTACAGAAGAAATCAAAAAAAATCCTGATGCCATTGTTACAGGTCGTGATTACTTCCAAGTGATTGCCTTCTTGGAACGTATTGGAGACTATGCCAAAAATATCTGTGAATGGGTTGTTTACTTTGAAACAGGTAAGATTGTCGAACTATAAAATAGATTCATTCTGTATAAAAAGGAGCTTGAAATCAATTAATAGCTCCTTTTATTGAATGAAAAAAATATTTTTAAGATAAAAATTCAAAAAACACTTGACAAGTATCTTGGATAGCGTTATAATTATACAAAATTAACAGAGAGGTTGTTTATTTATGAAATCAAAAAAATGGATATTTGTTTTATGTAGTTTTCTTGCAAGTTTCTTCTTAGTAGCTTGCCAGTCGGGTTCTAATGGTTCTCAGTCAGCTGTTGAGGCCATTAAGCAAAAGGGGAAATTAGTTGTGGCGACCAGTCCTGACTATGCACCTTTTGAATTTCAGTCTTTAGTTGACGGAAAAAATCAGGTAGTCGGTGCAGATATTGATATGGCCCAAGCTATCGCTGATGAACTTGGGGTGAAGTTGGAAATTTCAAGCATGAGTTTTGACAATGTATTGACCAGTCTTCAAACTGGTAAGGCTGACCTAGCGGTTGCAGGAATTAGCGCTACTGATGAGAGAAAAGAAGTATTTGATTTTTCAATCCCTTACTATGAAAACAAGATTAGTTTCTTGGTTCGTAAGGCTGATGTAGAAAAATACAAGGATTTAACTAGCCTTGAAAGTGCTAATATTGCAGCCCAAAAAGGGACTGTTCCAGAAGCTATGGTCAAGGAACAATTGCCAAAAGCGCAATTGACTTCCCTAACCAATATGGGTGAAGCAGTCAATGAATTGCAGGCTGGAAAAGTTGATGCTGTTCACATGGATGAGCCTGTTGCTCTTAGCTATGCTGCTAAAAACGCTGACCTAGCTGTCGCAACTGTCAGCTTGAAGATGAAGGACGGCGAAGCTAATGCAGTTGCCCTTAGAAAAAATAGTGCTGATTTGAAAGAAGTAGTGGACAAGGTCATCCAAAAACTCAAGGATGAAGGAACTTACCAAAGCTATCTTGAAAAGGCAGCAAGCCTAACAGAAGTTGAACAATAAGAAAAAAGCAGAGTTGGAAGTCAGTCCAATTCTGCTTTTAAATAGTCTAAAACTTTTTTTAGATTGTCTAGGGCAACCTTGGCAAATTGATAAGGGCAGGCATCCAAGTATGCCTCTTCAAAGAAGTCCAATTTCAGCTGACTGTGTTTGAGGCTGGCGATTTTAGAATACTGTCTCAGGTCTAGCAATAAACCATCGTGTAGGGGATAATGAGGAAGGGGACAAGGAGTGTTAGCTAGTCTTTCCTCGATTTGTTTTTGGTAGTCTTCCTGATTGGACAAGCGAGCTAGACGGTTTTTCTCAAACAGTTGACTGTCAATATAGAGTGACAGGGCCTTTTGCATGATAAGGTTGCTGTCGTAGTCTAGGATATTTTTATAGGCCACAAAGGCTTCTTTGATAGCATTTGGAAGGATGAGTGCTGTTATCCGCAGGGCTGGAAAGAGGCTGGTTGAGAAGGACTTGATATAAATGACGCGCTCCTCTGTATCTAGATAGTGGAAGGTCTGGCCCTTTTTAGAGTCCAAATCCCCCAGATAGTCGTCCTCTACGATATAGACTCCATACTTGGCAGCTAAGTCAAGAATAGCCCGTTTGTCCTGCTCTGAATAGGAATGCCCCAGAGGATAGTGAAAGCGAGGAATGGTATAGAAAAACTTGATTTTTCCTGTCTTGAAGTGTCGCTCCAGCTCCTCCAAGTCAATCCCATCAATGTCTCGTTCAATCGTTTGATAGTCCAATCCCTGAGCAATCAAGAGACGATTCATCCGATGGTAGGTTGGCTGTTCCACCAAGATTTCCTTGGCTTGGCTAGGAAAGGATATTTGAGAGAGGATAAACAAGGCTTGTTGGGTTCCAGAAGTCAGTACCAGTTGGTCAGCCTTGCAGTAGAGAGCTTGGTCAAAGAGGAGTTTATGGATGGATTGTCTTAAGTCTTCTAATCCTTCTTGGTTATCATAGTAGTTGAAGAGGTAGTTTTCCCGGCCAATCAAGGTTTCATTGACACAGAGTCGGAAATCGTCATAGGCACTGGCGTGTTCATCGGTAACCTCGATTTCTAGGTCCTGGTGTTGCCCTTGTTCTAGGACATAGTAACCACTCTGGGGCTTGGCATAGAGATATTGTTCGTGCCGTAATTCCAACAGGGCTCGTTGGACAGTATCCTTGCTACAGTGAAAGTCAAGGCTCAGTTGACGGATAGAAGGCAGGCGACTACCCGTCGGAAATCGTCCAGACTCGATACCGTTTTTCAGATAGGAAACAACCTCTTGGTACTTGCTTTGTTTCTTCATTCCAGACCTCCCTTGATTTTGTTACATTGTACCCTTTTTTTTCCTTCTTGGCAATGTCTAGGGTGTTTCTCTCGTTCACATCTAGGGGCAAATGTGGTATACTTAGGAGTAAGATTTATAGAATAACAGACAAGAAAGTGAATGGATAAGAACGTGCAGGAACCAGTGAAATTATTTCAATACAATACCCTTGGAGCCTTGATGGCCGGCCTTTATGGTGGTACTATGACAGTAGGAGAATTGCTAGAGCATGGAGACCTTGGTTTGGGAACCTTGGATTCCATTGATGGGGAATTGATTGTCTTAGATGGCAAGGCTTATCAAGCCAAAGGTTCAGGAGAGCAACCGGAAATTGTAGAAGTGTCACCAGATGCCCTTATTCCTTATGCAGCAGTAGTACCGCACCAGGCAGAGGTCATTTTCCGCCAGCGCTTTGAGATGACAGACAAGGAATTGGAAGAGCGAATCGAGTCTTATTATGATGGGGAAAATCTTTTCCGCTCTATCAAGATTCGGGGGGAATTTTCACATATGCATGTGCGCATGATTCCCAAGTCGACACCAGATACCAAGTTTGCTGATGTCGCAACCCATCAACCGGAATATAGTCGTGACAATGTGGCGGGAACCATCGTTGGTTTCTGGACTCCTGAGATTTTCCATGGGGTCAGTGTGGCAGGCTACCATCTGCACTTCATTTCAGATGATTTGACCTTCGGTGGGCATGTCATGGACTTTGTCATCAAGGAAGGTATTATCGAGGTGGGAGCTGTTGACCAATTGGATCAACGTTTCCCGGTCCAAGATCGTCAATACTTGTTTGCTAAGTTCAATGTTGACGAGATGAAAAAAGATATTGAAAAGGCGGAATAGGAGAAGAAAATGACCATTCATATTATCATTACCATGGTGCTGTTGCTAGCTTTCTTGATAGGGAGCATTTGGTATGCCAAAAAGAAATACCAGATTAATCTAGCTGTCTTGGGCTTGGGTGCTGTTGCTTTCTTTGTCTCTTCACAGATTTTAGAAAAACTGGTGCATATCTTGGTTTTACATCCTCAAAAAGACGGTAGTATTGCCCTCTTGCAAGACCATCCACTTGTCTATATCATCTATGGCTTAGCCATGGCAGCATTTTTTGAGGAAACTGCTCGTCTTATTTTCTTCAAATGGTTGGAGAAAAAGAGAAGTTTGGAAAAGGCAGATGCCTTGGCTTATGGCTTGGGGCATGGTGGCTTGGAGTTGATTTTCCTAGGTCTTACTAGTTTGATTAATCTCTACATCGTTCTCTCAGCAGTTCAAACTCAGAATCCACAGGTCATGCAATTGCTGTCTGAAAATATGTTGAAAACTATTCAGTCGCTATCAGCCTGGCAGATTTATTTGCTTGGTTTTGAGAGAATCTTGGCGCTAGGTTTCCAATTACTCTTGACTGTTTGGGTTTACCAAGCTGTTCGCCAGAAGAAATGGATTTATCTCCTAGCAGCCTATGGACTACATGCCTTCTTTGACTTGGCACCATCTCTTGCCCAAGTTGGCTGGTTAACCAATCCAGTCTTGGTTGAAGTTGTCCTAGCACTTGAACTTGTTCTGCTTGCCTATGGAACAAAGGCAGTCTTTTGCAAAAAATCATAAGAAAAAGGGGGAAACCTCTTTTTTGTTTAAAATAAGCCCAAGATTTTTTTAGGGTCGTCAAATGGTCTTAAAAATGGTATAATGGAATGAATTTTGTAAAAGGAAGAGTGTCATGTCAGTAAAAGAAAAAATGCTTGAAATCTTAGAAGGGATTGATATCCGTTTCAAGGAACCCTTGCATAGCTATAGTTATACAAAAGTAGGTGGAGAGGCCGATTATTTGGTCTTTCCACGAAATCGTTTTGAGTTGGCGCGCGTTGTTAAATTTGCCAATCAAGAAGACATCCCTTGGATGGTTCTTGGAAATGCCAGCAATATCATCGTTCGTGATGGTGGAATTCGTGGATTTGTCATCTTGTGTGACAAGCTCAATAATGTTTCTGTTGATGGCTATACTATTGAAGCAGAAGCTGGTGCCAACTTGATTGAAACAACTCGCATTGCCCTTCGTCATAGTTTGACTGGCTTTGAGTTTGCTTGTGGCATTCCAGGGAGCGTCGGTGGTGCTGTCTTTATGAATGCGGGTGCCTATGGTGGCGAGATTGCCCACATCTTGCAGTCTTGTAAGGTTTTGACCAAGGATGGAGAAATCGAGACCCTGTCTGTCAAGGATTTGGCTTTTGGTTACCGCCATTCAGCCATTCAAGAGTCTGGTGCAGTTGTCTTGTCAGCTAAATTTGCCCTTGCTCCAGGAAGCCATCAGGTTATCAAGCAAGAAATGGATCGCTTGACGCATCTACGTGAACTCAAGCAACCTTTAGAATACCCATCTTGTGGTTCGGTCTTTAAGCGTCCAGTAGGGCATTTTGCAGGTCAGTTAATTTCTGAAGCTGGCTTGAAAGGCTATCGTATTGGTGGAGTAGAAGTATCAGAAAAACACGCAGGTTTTATGATTAATGTTGCTGACGGAACGGCTAAAGACTACGAGGACTTGATTGAGTCTGTTATCGAAAAAGTCAAGGAACACTCTGGCGTCACTCTTGAGAGAGAAGTTCGTATTTTAGGTGAAAGCAAGTAGGAAGCTTTGGCTAAAAAGCTGCTGCTATGTCATGGAAAGGGGGTGAAAGCCTATCGTCAGTGCAGAAGAATGTAGGCAGTTCAATCTCCTACGCGAGGTAGTAGCGGCCTGACAGAGCCCTGATCTGTTAATCTATGAAAAAGAAGGAATAAATGACAATTGAAAAAACCAATTATTGAATTCAAAAACGTCTCTAAAGTTTTTGAAGACAGCAACACCAAGGTTCTCAAAGATATCAACTTTGAGTTGGAAGAAGGGAAGTTCTATACTCTTCTAGGCGCGTCTGGTTCAGGGAAATCAACTATCCTTAACATCATTGCAGGTTTACTGGATGCGACGACAGGAGATATTTTGCTGGATGGTGTCCGTATCAATGACATCCCAACCAACAAGCGAGACGTCCATACGGTCTTCCAATCTTATGCCTTGTTTCCACATATGAATGTGTTTGAAAATGTTGCCTTTCCACTACGCTTGCGCAAGATTGACAAGAAAGAAATCGAGCAACGCGTAGCGGAAGTTCTCAAGATGGTTCAGTTGGAAGGGTACGAAAAACGTTCTATTCGTAAACTTTCTGGAGGACAACGTCAGCGTGTGGCCATTGCCCGCGCCATCATCAATCAACCTCGTGTGGTTTTGTTGGATGAGCCCTTGTCAGCGCTGGACTTGAAATTGCGAACAGACATGCAGTACGAACTCCGTGAACTACAACAACGATTGGGCATTACCTTTGTCTTTGTCACTCACGATCAAGAAGAAGCCCTTGCCATGAGTGACTGGATTTTCGTTATGAATGATGGCGAGATTGTCCAGTCTGGAACGCCAGTGGACATCTACGATGAGCCAATTAACCACTTTGTTGCGACCTTTATCGGTGAGTCAAATATCTTGCCAGGTACCATGATTGAGGACTACCTGGTTGAGTTTAACGGCAAACGCTTTGAAGCGGTCGATGGGGGGATGAAGCCAAATGAACCTGTTGAGGTTGTTATTCGTCCAG
Organism: bacterium; assembly: GCA_905221245.1. Taxonomy (GTDB): domain Bacteria; phylum Bacillota; class Bacilli; order Lactobacillales; family Streptococcaceae; genus Streptococcus. The sequence goes on along the minus strand of CAJNCK010000005.1, from coordinate 137,559 downwards.
AAGACTTGCGCATTACCCTTCCTGAAGAAGGCAAGCTCCAAGTTAAGGTCGATACCCAGCTCTTCCGTGGAGTTCACTATGAAATCATCGCCTATGACGAGCTCGGAAATGAATGGATGATCCACTCGACTCGTAAGGCCATCGTGGGTGAGGAAATCGGTCTGGACTTTGAGCCAGAAGATATCCATATCATGCGTCTCAACGAAACCGAAGAAGAGTTCGATGCTCGTATCGAAGAATATGTGGAAATCGAAGAGCAAGAAGCAGGTCTGATCAATGCAATCGAGGAGGAAAGAGATGAAGAAAACAAGCTCTAAACTCTTTGTAGTACCCTACATGCTCTGGATTGCCCTCTTTGTCCTAGCACCCTTGGTCTTGATTTTCGGACAATCCTTTTTCAACATTGAAGGCCAGTTTAGTTTAGAAAATTATAAATCTTACTTTGCGTCACAAAACTTGACCTATCTTAAAATGAGTTTCAACTCAGTGCTTTATGCAGGAATTGTGACCCTTGTGACTCTGCTTATCAGCTATCCAACAGCCCTCTTTTTGACCCGCCTCAAGCACCGTCAACTCTGGCTCATGCTGATTATTCTGCCAACCTGGATCAATTTGCTCCTCAAGGCCTATTCCTTTATCGGTATCTTTGGTCAGAATGGCTCTATCAACCAATTTTTGGAATTTATCGGAATCGGTTCACAGCAATTGCTCTTTACCGATTTCTCCTTTATCTTTGTCGCAAGCTACATCGAGCTTCCCTTTATGATTTTGCCGATTTTCAATGTCTTGGACGATATGGATAACAATCTCATCAATGCCAGCTATGACCTAGGTGCGACCAAGTGGGAGACCTTCCGACATGTCATCTTCCCTCTGTCTATGAATGGTGTGCGAAGTGGAGTTCAGTCGGTCTTTATCCCCAGCTTGAGTCTCTTCATGCTGACACGTTTGATTGGTGGGAACCGCGTTATCACCTTGGGGACAGCCATTGAACAGAATTTCCTAACCAATGACAACTACGGTATGGGTTCAACCATCGGTGTTATTCTCATCCTGACCATGTTCATCACCATGTGGGTGACTAAGGAAAGGAGAGAACGATGAAAAAATTTGCCAACCTTTATCTGGGACTGGTCTTTCTTGTCCTCTACCTGCCAATCTTTTACCTGATTGGCTATGCCTTTAACGCAGGCAATGACATGAACAGCTTTACAGGCTTTAGCTTAAGCCATTTTAAAACCATGTTTGGCGATGGTCGCCTTATGTTGATTGTGACCCAGACCTTTTTCTTAGCCTTTCTGTCAGCCTTGATTGCGACCATTATCGGGACTTTCGGTGCCATTTACATTTACCAGTCTCGTAAGAAGTACCAAGAAGCCTTTCTATCGCTCAATAATATCCTTATGGTTGCGCCTGACGTTATGATTGGTGCTAGCTTCTTGATTCTCTTTACCCAACTCAAGTTTTCACTTGGCTTTTTGACCGTTCTATCTAGTCACGTGGCGTTTTCCATCCCTATCGTGGTCTTGATGGTCTTGCCTCGTCTTAAGGAAATGAACGGTGACATGATTCATGCGGCCTATGACCTTGGTGCCAGTCAATTTCAGATGTTCAAGGAAATCATGCTTCCTTACCTGACACCGTCTATCATTGCAGGTTATTTCATGGCCTTCACCTATTCGCTAGATGACTTTGCCGTGACCTTCTTTGTAACGGGAAATGGCTTTTCAACCCTGTCAGTCGAGATTTACTCTCGTGCTCGTAAGGGGATTTCTCTAGAAATCAATGCCCTGTCTGCCCTCGTCTTTCTCTTTAGTATTATCCTAGTTGTTGGATATTACTTTATCTCACGTGAGAAGGAGGAGCAAGCATGAAAAAACTCTATTCATTTTTAGCAGGAATTGTAGCCATTATTCTGGTCTTGTGGGGAATTGCGACTCATCTAGACAGTAAAATCAATAGCCGAGATAGTCAAAAACTGGTTATCTACAACTGGGGGGACTATATCGATCCTGAACTCTTGGAGCAATTCACTGAAGAAACAGGAATCCAAGTCCAGTATGAGACCTTTGATTCCAACGAAGCCATGTATACCAAGATCAAGCAGGGTGGAACGACCTACGACATTGCCATTCCTAGTGAATACATGATCAACAAGATGAAGGACGAAGACCTCTTAGTTCCGCTTGATTATTCAAAACTTGAAGGAATCGAAAATATCGGACCAGAGTTTCTCAACCAGTCTTTTGATCCAGGCAATAAATTCTCCATCCCTTACTTCTGGGGAACCTTGGGAATTGTTTACAATGAAACCATGGTAGATGAAGCGCCTGAACATTGGGACGACCTTTGGAAGCCAGAGTATAAGAACTCTATCATGCTCTTTGATGGGGCGCGTGAGGTGCTGGGACTCGGACTCAATTCCCTCGGCTACAGCCTCAACTCCAAGGATACCCAGCAGTTGGAAGAGACAGTGGATAAGCTCTACAAGTTGACTCCAAATATCAAGGCTATTGTGGCGGATGAGATGAAGGGCTACATGATTCAGAACAACGCTGCTATCGGCGTGACCTTCTCTGGGGAAGCCAGCCAAATGCTAGAAAAAAATGAAAACCTACGCTATGTGGTACCGACAGAAGCTAGCAACCTTTGGTTTGACAACATGGTCATTCCCAAAACAGTTAAAAACCAAGACGCAGCCTATGCCTTTATTAACTTTATGTTGAAACCTGAAAATGCTCTCAAGAATGCAGAGTATGTCGGTTATTCAACACCAAACCTACCAGCTAAGGAATTGCTCCCAGAGGAGAAAAAAGAAGACAAGGCCTTCTATCCAGATGCTGAAACCATGAAACACCTAGAAGTTTATGAGAAATTTGACCATAAATGGACGGGCAAATATAGCGACCTCTTCCTACAATTTAAAATGTATCGGAAGTAGCAGTTAGCAGTCACGAAACGAATCAGTCAAGCTGGTTCGTTTTTTAATAGAAGTCAGCTTTTATAGCTATATCTTTTTCTATTCTAGTTGCTGTGTTTAGTAATATGAAAATTGAGGATAAAAATAGTGATAAGTGAAATAACGGCGCATTTGTTTCAAGATTTTTTTATTTGTTGAATTCTACCTCTTTCATTAAAATTTTTTAAATTGACTACTAGCTACATACGCTTTTACCTCCTTTTATGCTATAATATTCTCAATAGAATCTTTAATCTTCAAATAAATATTCCTTATGGAATAATTCCGTTTTATACCGTTTAGAATATTTAAGAGGATACAATGTTTAATAATGATTCTTTTGGAGATCGTCTTAAGAAACTGAGAAAGATCAAGAAGTTAACTCAGGTACAAATTTCTGAAATGATTGGTGGATAACAAGGTACTTATTCTCGTTGGGAGAATGGAACTTTAGAGCCTAATTTAGACGTCGTTGTCAAATTAGCAAAATTATTTGATACCACGACAGATTATTTACTAGGAAAAACGATTTATAGTACTCTAGATGGTATTTCTCATCCAATCACTAGAATTGATATGAAGAAGTTAAAAGAGTTTAATAAAACTGAACTTAATGATTTGAAATTTGCGCTTGTTATGAATGGAATAAAAAAACATTTCACTGTATTTGACTATATGGATGAGCTAGTTTTTGAATATAATTTAGACAAAGAAGAGCAAGGAATATTACCGACTCTCTTTAAAGAGGTCTATGATTATTTTAATGCAGATTAATGGTTTATAAGATTAAGCCTCAATAGATAGAGAATAATATATTCTTGTTGAGTGATTCTATTTTATGAAGGTTGTTGGTAGTTGAAGGGGGAAATAGATGGACTCTAAAATTGATACAGCTTGGAACTTGTTTCTGGAAGGAAAAATATCAGAAGCTAAAAAGTTAGTTGAACAAGATTTTTCCATTGATACCTGTACGGATTTTAGTCTTTTAAATTTGATGGGATATTTATTGTTAGCAGAAAAAGACTATGTTTCATGTACCCATATCTTTGAGAAATACATTTTATTAGCGCAACAAAATGAAGATAAAGAAAATGAACACATTGGCTTACATCAATTAGCTATGATCTACAGAGATCAGGGGGATTTTCATAAGGCTTTAAAACTTATTGAAGATGAAGAGAAGATAGTTGAAGAGCATTTTCCAAATGATAATCTAAAGAAAGCTGTGAATAACTACGAACAGGGCTATGTGAGATTTAAATTAAACAATCTTGATGAGGCTCTTACATTCATGAATCTGTCATTGGAACAATCTTTAGAGACTGATGATGTGATTTCTCAAGCTTGTAGCTATAGAGGGTTAGGTGAAATCTATTTAGCCTTGAAAGATACGGAATTATCCAACAGACATTTCAAACGAGCTATAGAACTTTTCGAAAGTGTTGGAGAGTTTGAAGGGATAAAGGAAATTGAGGAATTGATTAATGAATGATTTGACATTTAGATTTTGCTATTAGTTTGTTTTAGTATAAACAAAGTATAAATTTCTAATTATCTTTTTATATTTTCTTAAATGCTCGTAAAGCCTTATTCTATGTGCTTTCGAGTATTTTTACTGTAGGAAGATACTTCACGTTTCTTTGCATATTTCCTCATGTCTTAGCTGTCAGAAGTGGTAAATAAGTAGTAAATTCATTTGTACTACTAAGCAACAAGACGCTCCTGTTGCTTCTCTTTATTCAAGCGTTTCATTTCTGCCATTGCAGAATCGAATGTTGCATGTGCGTAATAGTTCAGCGTCATGGCTATATTAGCATGTCCCATAATGTACTGTAATGCCTTTGGATTCATTCCTGCATTTGCATAGTTGGTACAGAATGTATGTAGCAAACTATGTGGAGTGATGTGTGGCAATTTATCCTCGTTATACTTATTGTATTTCTTAACAAGACCTTTCATCATGCCGTTGTAATCACTTGCCACTTTTGGATAGTTCTTTCTATTAAGAAAGAGGAAATCACTATATCCATCAATCTCAACACGCTTATCATTCTTTCGATTCGCTAACACTCGCTTAAATGCTTGATAGGCTTCTTCAACCATAGGAACTTGACGTTCGCCACTTTTGGTCTTTGGTGTTTCAATGTAGTACCCAATTTCAGTATCTCTCAATAGCTGATGGTCTATATTGACAAGACGATTCTCAAAATCTAAATCTGGAAGTGTCAAACCACCAAACTCTGAAATACGAAGACCTGTTTTTAAGAGTATCAGAATTTCATCATAATTTTTGCTGTAGGTTTTATCAGCTTTTGCAAAGGCTAACAGTTTTTCTTCCTGTTCTTCTGTTAGTACGGTCTTAGGGACAGTATCATCATCAAGAACTGCTTTCAGTTGAAAGTCAAATGGATTCTTCCGAACACAATCATCTTGTATAGCAATATAGAATGAAGCCTTTAAAGAACGTTTGTAGTTATTGATGGTTTGATAAGCATAACCATTTTCACTCATTCTAATAGCCCATTCTTTAGCGTCTGATGGCTTAATACTGTCAATACTTCTTACACCTAACTTGTCTTTCTTCAAAATATCCATAAGATATTTGCGTCCAGTTTCAGTGTTTTTTCTAACCTTTGGTCTTTGAGCGTTCTGTTTTGCGTAAAGCTGGCAGAGTGTCATTTTCTTTCCTACAACATCAATACCATCATGAATGTCTTTCTGTAACTCTGCGATTTTCTCTCTAAGTGAGATACAATCACGCTTTCCTGCTGGTACTCGGTCTGTAGCCACAAGTTTCCACGAGTAAACAAATTGCGGTTCTCCAAATGAATCTATATATTTGTATAAGTATCTTCCGTCTTTTCGTTGGCTCTCTCCAGTCTTTAAGATTCGACCTTTATTGTCACGTCTTTTTTCTGACATGGCATTTGCTCCTTTCCTTTATGGAAAGAGCCTTGATACGACTTAATACTATTTTATCATATACAAGACCCTTTGGCGACGCTAGATTGCGTCCAATGTATCTATAATTTTTTCAAATTGTTTTCGTTTAATCTGAATACGATTGCCATTCATAATCAGCCAATTTGCATTTTTATTTTCCTCTGCCAAGCGTCGTAGCTTGTTTTCGCCAATACGAAAATATTTTGACGCTTCTTCAATGGTTAGGGTATAACGTTCCCAAATAGGAATGTCAGTCTGCTTCATAAAATCCTCCTTTCCAAATCACTTATTTGGATTTCATAAAAGTTGTTTTACCAGCAATCGAACAGCTTTAGCAAAGCTCACGGGAGTTCCACCCCTGCATGGTTCTCATGTAGCCATACTCATTGCCTGCGACGGTTTTATCACGCTCGGACTATTGACTGTATGGGAGTATCATTATCACGATAAGAATGTCGTTGCAGGCAATCCTGCTAAAGATTGCTTCTCGGATCACTAACATGAATCGCTCGCTATCTTTATAAGATAGGTCATGGCGGTTAGTTCCGTTGGCTCTTTTCTTATCGAAACGTATTCGATTACTTTTATTCAGTTTTCAAAGAACAATGGCTCGTTAGCCTATCAAAACACATTGAAAGCTCAATATGCTTTGGTGGAATAACAAACCTCCCTGTTCGGGAAGCGTGGAATGGTTTAGCACGCTTCCACGAAAGGAGAGAGGATATTACTTAATTTCAAATGACAAAATCTTTGTAATCAGTCTGGTTTCCATTCTTCCACGTAAGACTTCATCAACGACCATACTTTGATTGCCATATTCATCTTTCATAAGTCGTAGGGAACGCTTCGTTATGTACCCTCTGTAATGATGTAGAATCTGGTTAATCGCTTCGGTATCGCCATCTGTTGCCTTTACAATGAGAGGAAAGGGAATCATAGGATATTGTGTTTTCATTCTTCAAATTCCTCCATAAACTTTTTAATTAAGGCTAGTCCACTGGTTCTATGCCGATAGACAGTAGAACGGTTCAATTTCAACAGGTCTGCAATTTCTGAATCGCTCATGTCCATAAAGTAAAACAGCAGTAGAATTTCACGTTTCTTGTCTGGCAACTCACGTAATGCTTCACTCAACAAATCATTTTCAACGCCTACTGATAACCCATTGAGTGTAAAAATCTGAAAGTCAGTTGAATAGTTATCTGTTGTCGCAAACTGGCTAACAAGATAATCGCCAACATCCGAAAAGGACACCTCACGCTTTGCAATCCTTGAAAGATAAAGCATATAATTCTTTCGCTCGTCTTCCATAGCACGTTTACAGATATAGTCAAACTGATTTTCTATTGTGGTCTGAAAAGAAGATGGTTTCATGTTTCTCACCCCCTTTCTGTCTAGGAAAGGAAGTGAGCCTTGCTCGTTTATCTCCTTTCACTCTTAGTCCCAATGTGAAAGGGGGATTTGTTGCATTACTGATAAATAAACTTTGTAAAAAAGTTCTGAATAGCCAAAAAAGCATATAAACAGATTTATTTCTCTGTTTACATGCTTCTGTTATTCTATCTATATGATTTATAAAACCACATTGGTGGACGTACTTATCTATTGCAGATAGACGACTTTTTTTGACAAGAACCCAATGTAAGGAAATTTATTGTATATGATGTACTTCATGGCGACGTTGACCTCCAACAAACCGCCATTTGGAAGTAATATACAATATTTTAACAGCGTAAATAGCACTACCATATAACGGTTTTTTTTATTGGCGTTTAGTAGTGCTTTTTATTAAATATAAACCTATAAACCATATAACACGTTTTTCTATACCTGTTTTTAATTCAGTAGGAACAATAAAATGTATAGAGGTGGTCTACTATGCGTAAAAAAGAAGATAAATATGATTTTAGAGCCTTTGGTTTAGCCACTAAAGAAGCTCGATTGAAACGAGGTTTAACTCGTGAACAAGTGGGAGCATTGATTGAAATTGACCCACGGTACTTAACTAATATTGAAAATAAAGGGCAACACCCCAGCATACAAGTTCTTTATGACCTTGTATCGTTACTTCATGTTTCCGTTGATGAATTTTTCTTACCTGCTAATAACTTGGTAAAAAGCACCCGACGATTACAGATAGAGAAATACATGGATAGCTTTACAGACAAAGAACTATCCTTAATGGAATCTTTAGCCAGCGGTATCAACGAAGCAAGAAACATCGAAGACTAATTAAAAGAATCCATACATAACGGAAAGAGCCGATAAAATGAGATTGTATTAATCTCATTTTATCGGCTCTGCGTCTTTGCGTCTGGCTCTGTAATCACAGTTACTTTGAACTGCTTTATTTCAATTAAATTTTCTTGTCTGCATTTCGGACAATAGAGGGGGAATTTTTTTAATTCAGTATCTTCCCTTATCTTTAATCGTGTTTTATTTCCACATACAGGACACAATATCCACTTGTAGTTTATAATAACTATCTCCTCCTTTACACTTTAATTCAAATCTTTATTAAAAAATATTTCATCTTATTTAACAAGAAACCATATTTATATAACAACATAAAATACACTAAGTTATTTTATTGAACATATATCGTACTTTATCTATCCGACTATTTGGACGACGGGGCTGGCAAACAGGTTCACCGGTAGTAACATGGTACCCTTTTAACTCTGTTAAACAAACACTACGTCCATTTGTAAAGAAAGTTAAATCACTACGATATTCTTGAATACACCGAGCAGGGATTTCTCCACTAAGAATGACCTCATTATTTTTCAATTGAGTGTCTACGATGTTCGCACAATATTTAGGAGCATCGTTGTATGCTCGTGAAAGATATTCCTGTGGCGCATAAATTTTAAAACTAAGATATGGCTCTAACAATTCTGTTCCAGCTTTTTTTAAGACTTGTTCCAATACAATAGGAGCAAGCATCCGAAAATCTGCTGGGGTACTAACAGGGCTATAGTATAAGCCATACTTAAAACAGATTTTACAGTCCGTCACATTCCAACCATACAATCCTTGTTCACAGCCATAGCGTATCCCCTCCATAACTGCATTTTGAAACGATTGATTTAAGTATCCAAGAGAAACCGAGCTCTCATACTGTACTCCGCTCCCTAATGGAAGCTGTGCTACAGATAGACCAATGGAAGCCCAGAAAGGATTCGGTGGAACTTCGATGTGAATGGTATACTCTGCTTTTTTTAACGGTCTTTCCATATAAATGACTGTAGGCTCTTTTATTTCTATCTCCACATGATACTTTTCTTGCAGCAGAGCACAAGTCACTTCCATTTGTACTTTCCCTAAGAAAGAAAGTATGATTTCATGTGTCGCAGAATCCACATAATATCGCAGAAGCGGGTCACTGTCGGAGATTTCTAAAAGTGCATCAAGTAACATTTCCCTTTGTTGAGGTTTGCTCGGTTCAACAGTCGTTTGCAGCAGAGGGAGGGGATTTTCAATTCTCTCTCTCTGTGGCAATAGCTTTGTATCTCCAAGAACACTATTTAACTTCAAAAACTCATTCTGCAAAATAACAATTTCCCCGGAATAAGCCTTATCGATTTTACATAATTCACCATTTATTGAAGTATACATTTCTGTAATTTTTATTTTTTCCTTTTCCGATATTCTAACCGAATCTCGCAAATGCAGTACGCCACTATAAAGACGTATATATGCAAGACGCTGTCTTTTTTCCGAATACTCAATTTTGAAAACTTTTCCGCAAAGTTCAGACTGACCTCGATGTGTTGATGAATAAAATTTATTAGTAATCACTTCTATAAGGTTATCAATCCCTATATTACTTTTTGCACTTCCATGATAAAGAGGGAACAGAGAACAATTCTGAAATCTTATGCTTTCCTCTTGTTCGAGTTCCAATGCTTCTAATGATTTACCGGACATATATTTCTCTAAAAGGTCATCGTTTCCCTCTATTACCGTATCCCATTGTTCAGATTCGGTAAAGTTCGTCACACACATATTAGGATACAGTTCTACCTTCTGTTTGATTACAATTTCGGCAGAAAGTTTCTCTTTAATATCCTGATAAACCGTTGATAAATCAATTCCATTTTGGTCAATCTTATTGATAAAAAAGATTGTGGGAATCCCCATTTTCCTAAGTGCATGAAATAATATACGAGTTTGTGCTTGTACGCCATCTTTTGCAGAAATCAGTAGAATTGCCCCATCTAAAACTGATAATGAACGATATACTTCTGCTAAGAAATCCATATGTCCTGGCGTGTCTATGATGTTCACCTTCGTATTTTCCCACTGAAAAGAGGTTATTCCTGTCTGAATTGTAATTCCTCTCTGACGTTCTAAAAGCGTATTATCCGTCCTCGTTGTACCTTTGTCCACGCTTCCTAATTCTGTAATCGCTCCACTGTTATATAATAAGCTTTCTGTTAAGGTAGTTTTTCCCGCATCAACATGAGCTAAAACTCCAATATTAATAATTTTCATGTGATTTTCCTCCATTCAAAAGCCCAAAAGGGCATAAAAATCCCAGTGATAAATACTCTTATCACTGGGATTTTTATGCATAACCATAGGCATACAAAGCATACAGATATTCTCCGGATACTTTAGAATCACATGATAAAGGTATTCTTAAACTGGGTACAAAAAACTAAGCCCTCCTAAAAAAGGACATCCAATTATTTGTTCCCACTATCAAATTGACAGTTTATTTAAGAATACCTTGCCGCATATTTATTAACTCCTTTTAAATAGATACTTAAATTATAGCACGTAAGAGCATATTTGTAAAGGAATCTCCAATTTTTTATCAAAGAGAGTACGTGATTACAAAATAGCTGTAATAATGTACCAATATTTGTTATTCTATAATCTTCCAATTACTCCCGTTCTTTTCAAGTACCAAATCAAATTGAGATACCTGCGTTGCTTTGGTCTGCTGGTCGATATACTCCACTGTCAGCGATACCGTGACTTGATTATCCTTACGATTGTGAATAGGATTTACCAGTTCTTGAAAGATGTACTCTTTTCCGATTGGTTTTAATATCCCGTCATTCACATAGTAGGAAAGTTCACTGGCTGTCGCTGTAGGATAGAGCTTGAAGAACGTCGTTAAAAACTCATTGATTTCATTGGTTGTAATGGAATCAACCGTCCCCTCACTTTCAATGGCTTTTGGTTTATAACTTGATTTCTTAGGTATGTTGGTAATGGTCGGATTCTTAACCAGTACCATATTTCCAGAACCATCTACATAGACACTCACTATATAAGCAGAGTGGACGGTCTTTGTATTTTCTCCCTCTGTAATGAGCTGGTCTACACTGTAGGTTACATTAAACTCATTGTCGCCAGTTGGCTCTACCGTCCATATCTGAAATCCTCTTACAGAAGACGATACAGGAATATCTTTGCGTACTGTATCAACATTGAGAGCTTGAAGTTCATCTGTCAGATAGCCTTTTAGACTTTCCATTCGATTATCAATGGACTTATCGGATTGCTCCCATGAATAGTAGACTTTCGCAAAGTTCTCTACAAAATTTTCTACATGATGAGTATCAACGTATTCCTTTTCTATGATAGTTGTTTCGTGAATAGTATGAGTATCTATAGCTGTAAAGTGCTTGAATATCGCAAAGCTGAAACTAAGCCCTAAAAGTACCCACAAGGCAATCACAACCTTTTTATGAGGATTGACCTTATAGACACGAGGTTTCTTTTCCTTTGGTATCTGTTTTTCTTTATTCTGATTTTTTCTAAATTTCATCATTAAATCTTCCTTTCTCATTGTTTGATTCGTCCTGCTCCCACTAAATGCTGTTGCCAGTAGGGGCTTGTTAAGTCGGCATAACCGATTGGGTCGCCTGCATGAAACATACGGTTATTGCCAAGGTATATCCCAACATGAGTAATATAAGAGCCAGCGTTATAGGTAGAATGAAAGAAAACCAAATCGCCAGCTTGTGCTTCCGATAGTGGGATATGCTGGGTCACATCATATTGCTGTTGTGCGGTTCGTGGTAAGTTAATTCCAGCTTTTCCATACGTCCATTGTGTCAGTCCGCTACAATCAAAAGAAGTAGTCGGGGAAGCTCCACCGTAAACGTATCGCCAGCCCTCATATTTCAGTGCTTCGTCCATGATGGCTTGTACCGTATCATCATCAAACTCTGTTGTGACAAGATACTGCGTTACCAGTTGCACATAAAACATATTGCCATAGTTGTATCGCCAGCCCCCATTGATAGGTATGGCTATGGGATTGGGGTAAGACACTTTTTCGCCACCTGAATACTCTTTTGAGAAACTTTGAGCCAGTTCAAAGGTATATTTATTTCCACGATTAGCCACATACCCTAAGAAACCACCACCATAATTGTAGGACTGGATAACCGATTCTAAATCTACACTGAGCCTTTCGCTACTGGCTAATAATTCACTGAAATACTTCACACCTTGCTTAATGGATTCTTCTGTACTCAATGAATTAGGTGGAAGACCGAGGGATTCCGAGGACTGCATAACATCTTCCGCAGTACCGCCCGATTCCACCTGTATAATCGCAAGAAGTATGTTGACATATTCTTCAACGCCATATTCTTTGGCATATTTTTCTACCATAGGCTTATGAGCCAGCACTTCTGCGGAAACATTCACACCTCCATAATGAATATTAGAAATTCCGCTGTCCTGTTCATCTGAAAATAAAATGGCAACAAACAGAAGCAGTGAGAAGACCATCAAGAATAATCCAGAACCACCAATCACTAAAGTTTTCAACTTCATGGTTTCTTACCGACTTTCTTAATGGTGGCGGTTTTGATTGGTGGTCTACTTCTTGTATTTTGTAGTGGTACTCTTTGAACAGTAGACGGACGTTCTTTTGTGATTGGACGTTGTGAAGTTCTATCTGCTGTAGTGGTTGAAGTTGCTGGCTTTTGAACGGTTTTTTCTTGAACGGTATTGCCTTGGCGTTCCACTTTTGGACTTGAAAAATCGGACTTAACTGCTGGACGCTCTTGTTTGGCTTGTTGAGATTCCTTATATGAAGTCTGAATATTAGACTGTTTTGAGGTCTGTTCATCATGATATTGTTCTTGTCTTGTAGTCGGTCTTTCATGAACAGAAGAAGCAGGCTGTTTTTTCTGTTTGACCTGTTCCATTTCAGAGCGACGCTTCGCAATGGTTTTTCGCCTTTGTTCCTGCTGTTCCTTGCGTCCACTGGCTCTGTCCGCTTTGGTTTGAGAAATACTACTGGTTAAATCACGGACATTCTCTTTTACTTTGGATTTTCCTTGATATACTGCATATCTTGCATTGGTCGGCAAATCTTTAACCTGTTCTTTCAAACCACTAGCAGTGTCTACCATTCTGTCTTTGGTATCAGCTACTGTACCGATGGTTTGACCGATACGTTTTCCAAGTGTTGATTTTTCCTTTCCGTCTGGTCGGGAGTGATCTGCTTGTGTCCTTGCAGAACTCCCCGAACCCGACTGTCCTTTTTTACCTGTAACAATGGCAGACCCAGCCCCTAGAGTAGTCATGGAACGTCCAAGTTTCCGCTGTAGACGGTGCATGTGAGCGTGCATAAGCATACGAGGTTTTCTCATCACACGACTTCCCACACTTTGAGAATCGTTACTCTGTAGAGAAAACATACTCATTAAATCGCCCAGCTTGAAGTAGATTCCTGCAAAGGTCACAATCTGTAGAAAAGCAATCAAAAAGAACGGATAACCAGCCGATAAGGTATAGAGCATGGTTGAAATACTAAATGCTGTCGTAATAATCAATGTGATTCCAGCTCGTGTCAAAATGGTATTAAAGAGCTTTGTTATGGCTCGTTTTGACATACCATCAAATGATGGAATCATGCTTAAAATAAAGCTCACAGGCAGAAACATAGCATAGATGATAAAAAGTACCTGCGAGAAAATCATGATTCCTGTTAATAGGAATACAAATATGGAAATCCCAATATTGAAGACAAATAGGAAGAAGACTGTACCTAAACGGTTAATGGTCTTTGTAATGGTTAGATTGGTATTGCTTCTGTCTTCAATTTCTTCCGCAACAATTTTTTCTCTGTCTTCGCCATTGTTGGAATCTGGGCTGGTGGAGAGCAGGCTTTCCACACGGTCAATACCGATACTTTCAATGTCTGAACTGTTGTATTGAAGCAGTAGCCACGGTTGCTGAACCTGTATGGAAAACAGGCTATCTCTGATTAAGTCCACGCTGTCCTTGCCTTGACTATCGGAATGGGGCATGACAATCTTCGTGCCAAGTGATAAACTGGCATTACTGATGTCTGATGAAAAGTCATTGATTTTTTTAATGTAGTCGGGAGCGTAGGCAATAAAGGAAGCCGATAGGATAAACACCAGCACAAAATTCATAATGGCATGAATTGCCTTTGTGGTTTCTCTCTTTATCAGTCCCGTATAGGCAACATAAACCCCAAGAACCAAAATCAAGAGTAAGAGGAATCCAACATAGAAACCCTCTGTTGAAAATCCGTTTGCACTCACACCAGCTAAGGTCTGCATATTCTTACCAATGGAATCTGCTGTAGCGGAAATGAAGTCTAAGGAATAGGCTTCCTGTACTAAGTAACCTGTCGCATTGGAAACATACAAACTGATTGTCCAAATAAAATTGGTAATGGCATATAGTCCATACATGACCTGTTTTCCAATCCCGTCCGACCAGTTCCACGGAAGCCAGCCCCAGCTATTATCCACATAAAAATCCAGTTGATAGTTTTCAAGTGGGTATCGGCTGTATTCATTTGCCACATTGACCGTATCATCTACCAAGCCCGCAGCTTGAACCACCGTTCCCAGCATGGCTAAAAGAAAAATGGCAATCACAAGTGTGAAAGCCACTGTCATTGCCACTTTACCTAGACGTTTCAGCGTCCAGTTTGATTTTATTCTGTTTACTATTGATGGTTTCACATTTACACCTCTTTTCGCACAGGTGGTCTGGTATCAAAGGCATGGAGCAGTTCTTCAAATACAGGGTGGAACTGTATCACACCGACACGACCATATAAATCACTGATAAGGCATTGCCCGTTTTCCAAATCACGCAATCGCTTCTGATTGTTTTCGTCCTCTGGGTCTACACCAAAAAAGGCTAAGGTCTTTTTAATCTCGTTAAGGTCAGTGGAACGAAATGCAAATTTTAAGCCGAGGTTATTTTTCAGTTTTTCATCTAAGAGGTCGTCTGTATTTTGGGTCACGAAATATACCCCAGCGTTCATAGCACGACCAGCCCGAACCAGCTTCATAGATAGTGTTTTTCCTTGTGCTACCTGTAAAAAGCTCCATGCTTCGTCTAAATCTACAATCTTGAAAATGCTTCGGTCTGTATGGATAAAGTCTAAAGCAAAGGTACTAATGACAATCAGCATAGCAACGGATAAAAGCTCCATAGTGGTATATTCCTCAAAGGAAGTTTCCTTGTCGGGAAGTACCAAGTCCGCAACCTGTATAATGTTCAGTTGTTTTTCTAAGCTGATAGACTGCTCCACATAACCATTACTGAATAATAAATGTGCAAAGTCATAGTCTGTAAAACTTTCGATATGGTCGGCTATACTGGTACTTAGTGGCGTATTCTCAACCCGTAATTCCTCAATCACTTTCATCAACCCTCGTACTTCACTATTGGTTACTGCACGAATGGCTTTTCTAAGGATTGGGAAGCGTTCCCCATCACGAGAGGAAATCCCCGTAAGGAATGTCAGAATATCAATAGCCAGTGATTCAGAATCTTTGGGATTTTTCATAATCACATAAGGGTCAAGTAAGCCTTTGTTTTTCTCATCAGAAGTCAGAGTGACGATATTGATTTCATGGGAAATCTCTGGCAAGGTTTCTTTCCATCTGCCACGTTCTGCTTTTGGGTCTACAATCACTGCTTGTGCCCCATAAAGCACCGCATAATAGACGATAAGGTTATTCGCAAAGGATTTACCACCACCCAGCGAACCAACAAAAGCCGACGCTAACGCATTGGTTACTGAACCCTTAACCCCTTGACTGGCAAGAGCAGGTTTCAGATAGACATTGCGTCCAGTATCTAAGCTGTAGCCAACATAAATCCCCTCATTTTCCCCCAGCATTTGAGTAGCACCAAAACCTAAACCAGCGAGGAAATCAGAGGTCAAGTATTGAATATAATCATTCATATAACGCTTGCTGGCAGGTAAAAATTCTTCATGTAAGCCGAGCATATCCCCAAATGGTCGTACCAGTTTTACGCTTAAATCGTCATAAAAATCTTTCACTTCATTACAACGACGTTTGAGTTCGTCAAGATCATTTGCTGATACCCTTACCACATAAGACAGCTTGTACATAGATTCCTTGCTTTGGTCTAAATTGGTTTCCAGCTCATTCACACTTTCCAGAGCTTCCGCCACATTGGAGCTGGTTTCATTATCACTTTGCCAAGCGTGGTTATCCAAGTCTTTCAGTTCTTTCTTTTTATTGCGGACAGTAGATAGGGCTTTACGATTCGCTACAATTTCCACATTCATTGACGTATCAATCGGGAATGTAAATTGCTGTTGCTGGTAGTAGAAGATTTCAGAGGACGGGAAGTCCAGTTCTCCGACAATGCTGTTAATGGTAAAGTAAGCTACATAGACGGTTTCATCTTCCTGCTGGATTTTCAAATATCGCTGTTTTTCTTCCACCAAACAGCGAGTAGGCTTAATCAAGTCATAGTATTTAATCAGCGTTTCATTATCCAGCTTTTTCTTTGATAGATGGTACTCATACTCTTCATAGGCAGTGCCTGTCTGTCCGTAAAGGTGTTCAATCAGATAGCCGAAGTCGTCCTTATCTAACCTGCGGATTTTGAAACGACGAGAGATTTTATTTTCTAAGAGCTTTTCCATCTTCTGAAAACGCAGGATTTCATCATTACTCATACTAACAAAATCGCCCATCAGCTTATGGTTCACATCATAGACAAAATCAGACAAAGCATTTTTTGCTTCAACGGTAAGACTTTTCATAGAAAACTCCTGATCGTTGAGAAGCAACTTAAAGCCGATAAAGAAACGGTAGTTCACTTGATTTTCGCCAATCATGGATATTAAAGCGTCTGTCTGTTGGTCGATTTTGTCATAGGCAACCGCTTTGAGCTTGCCAGTGACTTCATTTTTGGAACGCTCTTGTGCAGAACGTATGCTGGATTCTGTACTGATTTGTAAAGCATGAATTTTGCCATCACGATTTTGTGCGATAAGCTGTCTGAAAGAATCATGCACTTGTATTTTCTGTTCTGGACTTAGAAATGAGTAATTGTAAGGAACAAGCTCATAGTAAGCATAACATTCCCCGTCTTTATTCCAGACGAGATTGTTTTCAATGTATTTAATTGGATATGCCATAAAATTCACTCCTAACTGCTGTAATGGCTTCTTGTGGCTGGTTTCTGCCAAGCGTTACTTTTTTTCCTGCATAGGTCAGCTTTGGTCGCAGTGCATAAGCAATGACAGACTTCAAAAATCCATAAGGCTTTTTACCATCAAAAGTTTTTGTAGACATAAACCATGTGAAAGCCACAGGAATCCCAAAGTATTTGAGAAATGCTCCCTCTATCATGGAAAGAGGGGGCAAGTTGCCAAGTATCATCACTGCAAAGAGTGACACGACAAACCATGTCATTTGCGTAAAGGTTATGGGAAACGGAAGTCTAAAATCATTGATAGAATACAGTACCTTTTCCACAGACCAGATACTGGTATAGCTTCGTATTTTCTTCATGTAATCAATCCTTTCATAAAAAATAGGGGTAGCTGATTGAGCCACCCCGTAAAATAGAAAATCTGCCAGTAGTAATGTACCGACAGATTTAATAGACGATTTCAAAAATCCCATGATTGGTTGAGATAAACGTTCCTGAAAGGTCTAAATCCCGACCATAGGCTTGATAATCAATATAGTTTTGAAGACTAGCTGGTACTTCGCCTAAAGCACCCGTTTCTTCAATGTAGTAGCGTGCCACGTCATACATATCATCACAATCGGAATGAATGATAATATCCTCTTGATGTTCGCTTAGTTCTTCAATGCTTGAAAAATGAGTGAGCAGAGCAGATAGCTCCGATTGTAATTCTTCGGGTAATTCCGATACCATTTCCCATAGTCGATTGAGTTCGCCAATGGAAGTGTATTCGTCAACCGTAAAGGGTAACTCGTAGTCATGAATGGCGTATTCCTCATATTCATCATTCAAGCCGATTTTCTCTTTGACTTCCTCAAAGTCAATGGGAAAGGTAAACCACGCACCGACCAATTCGCCCTCATTGTATTTGCCTAAATTCGCAATATAGACTTGCATATCGTCCATATATTCACGTCCTTTCTTTGTAGAGATTCAAAAATCCCTACCGCACTTCGTTTGGTGTACCATTCCTTTGCGGAACATAAGAAAACCACTTATATTCCACAAAAGAACGGTTTTATTTAAGCACCAATAATGCGATTGAATAGCTCTAGTAAAATGTCTTTTACTCCAGCAGCGTTGAAGACTAAGCCAACCGCAATAATCGCAATAATTAAAAAGCCAATCAGTTTGCTAAACTCACGCTTGAAGCCAAGATACAAGCCAATCACAACGATTGCTAAAAGCACCAGTGATTGAGCGTTTGATAGAAACCAGTTATAAAGGTTTTGTCCAAAATTCATAAAAATGTTCTCCTCTCTATATTCAATGAATTTGTATTTGAGTTATTTTTTTGTTGTTATCACGTCCTGTTCTTTTACTGACTGTTGCTTCAAAATCTGCTTGTGTCGGTCTGTCAGTTTCGCATGGTCGAGAATGTCTTTTACAACCTGCGTCTGGTTGATTTCATCAAGTTTAATCGCAACCTTTAAGGTCGGGGCAACTTGATGAGATAGCCAGTTCAGCGTCCTTTGGAAGGAGTAAGGCTCTGGTTTTGTGGTTAGTTTTAATCGTTCACGATTGTTCCCAATAAACCAAGCCCATTCTTCATTCAGTTTCCAATCAGAACGAGGTTTGGAATCGTCTTTATCTACAAAACGGATATACCGATTGATAATTTTAAAGGCGGTATGCTCTGGATTGTCATAGACGAGTAAATCACGGACTGCATAATAGGCACGCTCATTTTTCAATCGAATCTCAAAACGGTTTTTTACTTCTGCGTCTTCAATGGGAATATCATTTTTCTTGTACTGCTCGTAGTCCTTTTCATAGATACAGAAATAAACTTCACTTTGTAATGAACCGATATAGAGGGTGTTTCCCATACATTCCTTTTCCTCTTTGCGTACCAGTTCGCCACTGCGATAGCTTTTAAAACTGCGGAAGACGGAGATACATT
Source organism: bacterium (assembly GCA_905221245.1). Lineage (GTDB taxonomy): Bacteria > Bacillota > Bacilli > Lactobacillales > Streptococcaceae > Streptococcus. Next base: position 118,270 of record CAJNCK010000005.1, on the reverse strand, counting down.
CTTCCTGTTGGCACTTTTCAGTGAGTACAGGGATATTTAAAATCCCTGTCTTATCGTTAATGGCAAGGTCAAGGCGTTTCATCACACCGCCAGCCACCAAAACGTCCATAAAGAACTCATACCAGCTTCTTTGTTGTGCCAGAAGATAGCTTTCAAATTGTCTGCACCCACGACCTTTCAATTCCACCAGAACTCCTTTGTCCAGTTCATGGGAGCAAAGGACGAATATGTCGCCTAAAGCATAATGCTCTGAATAAGAATAGAAACCATAGTCCTCATGAAGAAAATAGGACAGTTTCAGTTGTAAGATGTTTTCGACCACCTGCTGTACGTCTGTTGTCGGAAAGCGAATTCTTACATAATCAAACAGCATTTCAAGGGGAGCGTCGGGATTGAAGCGTTCCAGAGCTTCCCAAAGGGACTGCTGTAAATCCTCTGATGGCTTGACTTTTCCTGTTTCAATATCGCTTAGATACTGCCTTGTAATACCAGTCGCAACAGCTAAACGGTTTTGAGATAGTCCATAAGCCAAGCGTTTTTCTTTTAAATGCTGTAACCAAGTTTGTTCATTCAGTAAAAATCCCTCCAATCAAAAAGGCGTATGTCAACTTTTAAAGCCCATTTGACATACGCTGAAATTTTGTAAATCCCTTGTAACCAAAGGATTTTCTAATGTTTTTTTGACTGTTTCCTGTCGATTTGTACCCCCCTGTTAGATACGGGGGGTTAAGTGCTGGCGTGGCTATTGCCACACCAGCCAGCAAGATCAGTCCACACCTGCGACTTCCGCTTCGCACGTCGCCTGCGTGGACTGTCTGCTGTTGGATAACTTTTTAATTTCCTCCAAGAAATCATATCCTTTTGGTACAAGGGGAGTATAAAACTCTGATATGACACTTGTTCCTACATCAACATAGCCACGACCTTTGATTCGCTTTAAGAAGAAATCCTTTTGTACGTCACTGCCAAACATCATGCCATAGCCCATTTCAGACATACGACCTAAAGCCACTCTGAAATTAAACTGATCACGGATTCCGTCGCCTAAATATTTTGCGTCTGGACGTTGACAAGCCAGTATTAGAAAGAAGCCAGCTTGACGACCTAACATGACAATCTGTTTCAGCTTATTCATAACTGCGGTGTTTTCTTTTGTTCCCAGCATTTCCATGAAAGCGACGTATTCATCAAAGATTAAGAAGTGTGCCGGGAGACCTAAGTAAGCATAATTTTTGCCAGTCTTATAGTTCTTCATCTGCTTCATTTCCTCACTACGTTTCATCATTTCTTCATAGAATGTTTCAATGCAAGAAAGCAAGTCTTCTTTTCTATAGTAGACATTTGCCATCACAGAACCTAAGTCCGCAAGGTCAGCATTTTTCGGGTCAAGAATATACAGTTTTGAATCTGTATGAAGCAAGGCTTCAATCAGTGTCAGTATAAAGTAAGTTTTACCGCCACCTGTACCACCAGCAATCAACATATGAGGGAGCTTATCATATTCCCACCATACGTTTTTCATTAAGCGAAGTTTACCATCTTTAGCTTCTACTTCATCAATAGAAATACGACTGGCTATGGTGTCATAGAGCAAAGTATATTCCACATAGGAATCCTTTAACTCTTTATCCGTCAGCTCACAGTACAAGCCACTCTCTAATTTCTTTTCCAAGTGTAAGAGTTGGTCTTGATATTTTCCCAGCGTGATTTCCACCCGTATCTGTATCAAGCCATTTTTAAGTCGATAATACATTTTAGGGAAGTAGGTTATCTTTTCCTTTGTACGACCAGCACTATCTTTAAAGAAACCCTCTGTTTTGACCTGTTCAGATTCATACCACTTGTTTTCAAGTATCATCTTTGCCAGTTTTTGACGGTGGTAAAGTTGTTTAACCGTATCATAGCGAACCCGTTTGAATACAAACGCTACCAGCAAGCAGATAAGAATTGCGACACTGAAACTGATAATTAAATAGGGAATGTCAATCTTATCTGCTTGTGATAGGTTAAAATCCTGCCAGTTGATCTGCTGGATTGTCTTCACATGAAACAGTCCGACAACCAGCAGGAAAACAGGCAGGAGTGACGCTATCGTAAAATGAAAGACTAAATCTTTACCAGATGGGCGAATCCTTTTACCACGCTGTTTCATGCGAAAAAGTCTCCTTTCTACCTAGCGACTATTTGTCTTGTGTCGGTTCTTTCTTTGCTTGTGGTTGAGCTTTGAATGAACTAGAATCCTTTGTCAGCACAATATCGTCTGCCTTGATATACCAGTCAACATCTGCTCCTTGATAGGTGGCAGTAGCAACGGTGTCCGCAATGGGATTGATAAGTTCCACCCGTGCGTTATAATCAAACTCTTTCAAAGGCACGCTGGCAGGAATACTTACTTGAATCATGCGTCCTTGTCCTTTGGATTTTAAGTCATAGGTACGTTACTTGATTTCATCTGAAACCGACCCGTCTTCATTTTGGATTCTCACTTCACGACGTAGAGCAGAGAATTTCAATTCTCCAAAAGTCGTGTCTTTATCTAATACAATGCCATTTGCTAATCTCATCATTTTTCCTCTCTTTCTTTATTCTTTTATCATGTCGTCAGCATGTAAAAGGTAATTTGTAAAACCACGAGTGCCGATTTTGTAGCCCTCTGCGGTAATACGTGGATTGACTAACTTCACACGTTCCTCAAAGCCGAAATGTTTTTCGCCAGCTTCAGCAGGAAGCACCACCACAATATCATCTGCTCTTTGAACATCAGAATAGAGATTATAGCTTCTTGATAAGACAGTTAGCCGTCCGTTGATTCTTCGCTGAACGACTTTATCCTCGCCAGCAAATTCTAAATTGCCGAATGTTTTTTCCATGTTGGGAATCACAAATTTAAGTTCCATATTTTTACCTATCCTTTCTTTTTTATTGGCTGAATGAATGTTTGATGGTCTTAAAGAGTGGGGAACGACCTTTTGATTCTTGATTTTTTGTTTTCATAAGTTCACTTCCTTTCAAAATCGGGTAAAAAAATAGACACCTCATTTTTTGAAGTGTCTACCTATTAAATATTCAAATTTTATTGGAAGTATCTTTATATCTTCACTTTTCAAGGATAAATCGTCGTATCAAAGCTCATTCATAAGTAGTAAATTAGTAGTAAATTGAGTGGTTTTGACCTTGATAAAGTGTGATAAGTCCAGTTTTTATGCGGATAACTAGATTTTTATGCTATTTTTATCTTAAAAAATGTAGATATGAAATTGACAGTCTAGATAATATTAAAGCGAGAGAGTAATATGTTATTTTGGATTTGTTTAATATCAACAATTATATTGGCTAATTTTGTTCTCCTGAAAGAGTAATTAAAGATACAGGGAATTGATCTGATTCAAGGGAGACGATTCCCAGTTGACGCAAGTTTAAAAAAACGATATAATAAGAAAGTTGAGAATTGATTTTCACTTGTCTTAGTCCAGAGAAATGGCGGTGCTGCGAGCCATCTAAGCTAGAAAGTCATGCTACTCAATCATACAATTGCATAAGAACAAGAGAATGACAAGTTCATTGAATGAAGGTGGTACCGCGGTTTTTCGCCCTTCGTGATATGAGCTTGTCTTTTGGTTTTTGGAGGTGTTGATGAAAACATTTCTTGTCAAACAAAAGTTTCGTCTTGGAGGCGAACGCTTCGCTATCAAGGATGACAGAGGAGAAATCGCCTATCAGGTGGAGGGATCATTTTTTAAGATTCCCAAAACTTTTACCATCTATGATGCGACTGGTGAACAGGTCAGTCAGATCAGTAAAGAAATCTTGACCTTGCTTCCTCGTTTTGAGATTCAGCTTCGGGATGGCTCGAGTTTTGTCATTCGCAAGAAGTTGACCTTCTGGCGAGATAAGTATGAGTTTGATAATCTAGGTCTTCGTATCGAGGGCAATATCTGGGATTTGAATTTCAAATTGCTGGATGATCGCGATCAGCTGATTGCGGAAATCAAGAAAGAACTCTTCCATCTGACATCTACCTATAATGTAACGGTCCTTGAGGACGCTTATGCAGATCTAGTCATTTCCCTCTGTGTCGCGATTGACTATGTGGAGATGCTGGAAAGCCAATCACATTAAACAAGTAAATAAGGAGACAATATGAAACAACTATCTAGTGCACAAGTGCGCCAAATGTGGCTCGATTTCTGGGCGACCAAAGGTCACTCAGTAGAACCATCAGTGAGCTTGGTTCCTGTAAATGACCCAACACTTTTGTGGATCAACTCTGGGGTAGCAACCCTTAAGAAATACTTTGACGGGACCATCATTCCTGAAAATCCACGTATTACCAATGCCCAAAAGGCTATCCGTACCAACGATATTGAAAACGTAGGGAAGACAGCACGTCACCATACCATGTTTGAAATGTTGGGGAACTTCTCTATCGGAGATTACTTCCGTGACGAAGCCATCACTTGGGCTTATGAGCTTTTGACAAGCCCTGAGTGGTTTGACTTCCCTGCTGAAAAACTGTACATGACCTACTATCCAGATGATAAAGATTCTTACAACCGCTGGATTGAAGTGGGAGTGGATCCAAGTCACTTGATTCCAATCGAGGACAACTTCTGGGAAATCGGTGCAGGACCTTCTGGACCAGATACAGAAATCTTCTTTGACCGTGGAGAAGCCTTTGACCCAGAAAATATCGGTCTTCGCCTTCTTGCAGAAGATATCGAAAACGACCGTTACATCGAAATCTGGAACATCGTTTTGTCACAATTTAACGCAGACCCTGCTGTTCCTCGTAGCGAATACAAGGAATTGCCACACAAGAACATTGATACGGGCGCTGGTTTGGAGCGTTTGGTAGCGGTTATCCAAGGGGCTAAGACTAACTTTGAAACAGACCTCTTCATGCCGATCATTCGTGAAGTGGAAAAATTGTCTGGTAAGGTTTATGACCAAGATGGCGACAACATGAGCTTTAAGGTCATCGCTGACCACATCCGTTCATTGTCATTTGCCATCGGTGATGGTGCTCTTCCTGGAAACGAAGGACGTGGTTATGTCCTTCGCCGTCTTCTCCGTCGTGCTTCTATGCATGGTCAAAAATTGGGAATCAACGAGCCTTTCCTTTACAAATTGGTTCCAACTGTTGGTAAAATCATGGAAAGCTACTACCCAGAAGTGCTTGAAAAACGTGACTTTATCGAAAAAATCGTTAAGAGCGAAGAAGAATCATTTGCTCGTACCCTTCATTCAGGTCAACACTTTGCCCAAGGAATTGTAGCAGACTTGAAAGAAAAAGGTCAATCTGTCATTGCTGGTTCTGATGTATTCAAACTTTATGACACTTATGGATTCCCAGTTGAATTGACTGAAGAAATCGCTGAAGAAGCTGGTATGACTGTCGACCGTGAAGGTTTTGAAGCAGCCATGAAAGAACAACAAGAGCGCGCGCGTGCCTCAGCTGTTAAAGGTGGTTCAATGGGTATGCAGAATGAAACCCTCCAAAACATCACAGTGGAGAGCCGCTTTAACTATGAAGCATCACAATTGTCTTCTAAATTGGTGGCTATCGTGGCTGACAATGCAGAAGTAGAAGCTGTGTCAGAAGGAACTGCCTCACTTATCTTTGCGGAAACGCCATTCTATGCTGAAATGGGTGGACAGGTCGCTGACCACGGACAAATCTTGGATGAGTCAGGTAAGGTTGTGGCTACTGTGACAAATGTTCAAAAAGCACCAAATGGACAAGCTCTTCATATAGTTGAAGTCCATGCACCACTTGCTTTGAACCAAGAATATACCTTGGCAATTGATACTAATCGTCGTCACCGTGTCATGAAAAACCACACAGCGACTCACTTGCTTCACGCTGCCCTTCACAATATCCTTGGAAACCACGCAACACAAGCAGGATCGCTTAATGAAGTCGAATTCCTTAGATTTGACTTTACCCACTTCCAAGCAGTGACTGCTGAAGAATTACGTGCGATTGAGCAGCAAGTCAACGAGAAAATCTGGGAAGCTCTTGAAGTGAAGACAGTTGAAACGGATATTGACACTGCTAAAGAAATGGGAGCTATGGCTCTCTTTGGTGAGAAATACGGTAAGGAAGTCCGTGTTGTTACTATCGGTGACTACTCTATCGAGCTTTGTGGTGGTACCCACGTTGGCAACACTTCTGAGATTGGTCTCTTCAAGATCGTCAAAGAAGAAGGAATCGGATCAGGAACTCGCCGTATCTTGGCAGTGACTGGTAAGGAAGCCTTTGAAGCCTACCGTGAACAAGAAGACGCTCTTAAAGCCGTTGCAGCAACCTTGAAAGCACCTCAAGTTAAGGAAGTCCCTCATAAAGTAGAAGGACTTCAAGAACAACTTCGTCAATTGCAAAAAGAAAATGCTGAGTTGAAAGAAAAAGCCGCAGCTGCAGCCGCAGGCGATATCTTCAAGGACGTTAAGGAAGCAAACGGTCACCGTTACATTGCTAGCCAAGTGTCTGTATCTGATGCTGGTGCCCTTCGTACTTTTGCAGATAACTGGAAACAGAAAGATTACTCTGATCTTCTTGTCCTAGTTGCTGCTATCGGTGACAAAGTCAATGTCCTTGTAGCAAGCAAGACAAAAGATCTTCATGCAGGAAACCTTGTCAAAGAATTGGCACCAATCGTCGATGGACGTGGTGGTGGAAAACCAGACATGGCCATGGCAGGAGGAAGCAATCAAGCGAAAATCCAAGAATTGTTGGATGAAGTAGCAGGTAAATTGTAAGAAAATAAAGATCTATCCATTTGGGTAGGTCTTTTTGTGAATGCAAAAAAGCCAAATCCGTTTGGATCTGGCTTGAATATTATGAACTATTAAATAGTATTGGCTGCCCAGACACTTACCGAAGCAGCTGAGACTGGGAATTGTCCATAACCTTCCTCATCAATTGTAATTTGACCTTGGTGGTTTTCAAGTAAATCTACAAAGGTTTGGTTAGCCCATTCTTGGCCGACAAACATTGATTTGCTGTTTTCTTGGTCATTTGAAATCAAGACTGCGATTGGGGATTGATTTTCAGCACCTGAGCGTACCCAACCAATACAGTTAGGATCATCAAAGTAGTCATTTTGTTCTCCATAAGCCAAATCTTTTCGGATAGCTAGGAGGCGGTCAAGGACTTCTTTGAAATCTTGCTGAGCATACTGCCCTGAAATCCCATAGTAGTCTCCGTAAAAGACACATGGAAGGCCGTCTTGGCGTAATAGAATGAGGGCATAGGCTGCTGGTTTGAACCATTCTTCAACAGTAGACTCAAGAGCCTGACCACGTTGGGTATCGTGGTTGTCGACAAAGGTTACAGCCTTGTAAGGTTTGAGTTCAACCAAGCTATCTGTGAAAATACCACGAAGGTCATAGTTTGCGCCAGCTTGACTGGCTTCAAAGAGATTCTGGTGGAGACGAACATCAACAAGGTCGAATCGTTCTTCCGTTTTTTCAAGATAGTCCAGATTGGCTTCCTTGTCAGGATTCCAGAATTCACCAAAAACATAGAAATCCTCACCGTATTTTTCCTTCATATCACGGATAAAATTGCTCATGAAGAAAGAGTCAATGTGTTTAACGGCATCCAAGCGGAAACCAGCTACACCAGTCGTTTCCATGAACCAGTCAGCCCAGTCATAGATATTTTGGATGACTTCAGGATGTTTAAAGTCTAGGTCGGCATACATGAGGTAGTCGTAGTTACCATTTTCGTTATCGACCAATTCCTCATTTGCCCAACCCTTGTTGTCTCCTTGAATCAGATAAATCCCAGACTTTCGGCGTTTGGCATCATAGTCTGTACCGGTGAAGTGGTACCAGTGCCAGTGGAAGTCATTGTAGGTATCTTGGCGACCATCGAAGGTAAAGCTAGTCCAGCCATTGATGGTGAAGGGTTCTCCAAGTTCCACTGTACGGTCTACAGGATCCACTTCGATGACCTGAAAGGCTTCCATGTGATCGGCTGCAGCCTTGTGGTTGAGTACCACATCAGCCATAGGCTGGATTCCCTGTCCTTTTAGGGCTTGAATGGCTTGAAGATAGTCTTCTTTGAAACCATACTTGGTGCGGACAGTCCCTTTCTGGTTGAACTCACCAAGGTCAAATAGATCATAGACTCCATAGCCCACATCTTTTTCGTTGGTAGCCTTGAAAGCAGGTGGCATCCATACGTGGCTAATCCCCAGATCAGCTAGGTGTTGAGCATCTTCAGCTAGACGCGTCCAGTGCTGGCCGTCGTGGGGCAGATACCATTCAAAGTATTGCATGAGTGTTTGATTTTGCATGATGTTTCCTCTTACTTGTCAATCTTGTTCTTTATTCTATCATAAAGTATCGGTTAGCTCAAACGTTTGCGTAAAACTGAATAATAAGTTTTTGACTATTTTATATAAAATGTTGATTTTTAAAATGAAAGCGCTATAATTATAGTAAATTACATAGATAAAGAGAGGAGATTTCTCATGATTGAATTTCAAAATGTTAGTAAGTTGTATGGTGATAAAGAGGCCTTGAGTAATCTCAATTTGCAGATTGAAAATGGGGAGATTATGGGCTTAATTGGCCATAATGGGGCTGGAAAATCGACCACTATAAAATCCTTAGTCAGTATCATTTCACCCAGCAGTGGTCGTATTTTGGTAGATGGTCAGGATTTATCGGAAAATCGCTTGGCGATTAAACGAAAGATTGGCTACGTAGCGGACTCGCCTGACTTATTTTTACGCTTAACGGCCAATGAATTTTGGGAATTAATCGCCTCCTCTTATGATCTGACTAGCTCTGACTTGGAGGCTAGTCTAGCTAGGCTATTGAACGTTTTTGATTTTGCTGAAAATCGTTATCAGGTCATTGAAACTCTTTCTCATGGAATGCGTCAGAAAGTCTTTGTCATCGGAGCACTCTTGTCCGATCCCGATATTTGGGTCTTGGACGAACCCTTGACTGGTTTGGATCCCCAGGCTGCCTTTGATTTGAAGCAGATGATGAAAGAACATGCGCAAAAAGGCAAGACAGTCTTGTTTTCAACCCATGTCCTAGAGGTGGCAGAGCAAGTCTGTGATCGGATTGCCATTTTGAAAAAGGGGCATTTGATTTATTGTGGTAGCGTAGAGGACTTGAGAAAAGACCACCCAGACCAGTCTTTGGAAAGTATCTACCTTAGCCTTGCTGGTAGAAAAGAGGAGGTTTCAGATGCGTCTCAAGGTCATTAAAAAATTAGTGGATATCAATATCCTCTATTCATTTCAAGAAGCTAATCTGGCTAACCTACGAAAGAAGCAAGCTAAAAATCCTGGGAAAAAAGTAAATGTTTCCGCTAGAGTCCTCAGTTCTTACATTTTTTCCAGTCTCTTGATGCTCATCATTTTTAGTAATCTAGCCATTCATTTTCCTTTTAAGGAAAGGCCTATTTATTTTAGTGGAATGGTTTCTTTTTTACTGTTGCTTGTCTTTTCAACTTCTTTAACAGCTTTTTACAATGTCTTTTATGAGAGTAAGGACTTGGTATCGTATAGGCCCTATGCTTTTAAAGAATCAGAGATTATAATTGCTAAAGGACTGTCTGTCCTCTTGCCAGCTCTGCCTGGAATTATACCAATCCTAGCTTATTTTCTAGTCCTCTACATTAGGCTAGCACCTTCTCTTTGGCTGGGTTTGCCTTTGATGCTACTGTCCTTGGCCTTATTATTTGTCTCTGTTACTTTAGTGATGGTAGTGGCAGTACATTTCTTGGCTCAAACTGCGCTTTTTAGAAAGTATCAGTCTATTTTTGCGAATGTGATGATTGGGATAGGGGTTCTCATACCTTTATTATTTGTCTTCTTTACCCAGTCTATTTCTAGAGGTATAGGTAATCAGACTAAAGAAATTCCACCTCTCATTTACCCTATTCATCTCTTTTACAAAATAGCAGTGGAGCCTTTTTCGACAGAAGCCATCTTGGGTTTGCTCGCTTGGATAGGACTAACTCTCTTCCTGCTTTATCTGACCAAAAAGAAGGTCCTTCCTCGTTTTTATGATGTGATCCTACTTAATAGTGAGGAGAAGGTCAAGAAAGAACGTCGCAATAAGGAGAGAATTTCAACTACTAATAAAAAGGGCTTTTTCCGTATGGTTTTACGCTACCACCTCACCCTTTTGGGACAGGGGACTGGCGTGATTACAGTGCTTTTTACAAGTGCTTTCCTTCCTTATCTCATGATGATCGGTCTGATTTCCAACATCCGAGATTCTCAGATAGTTCCGGACATTCATCCTCCATACTGGTTACCCTTGTTTTTCATAGCTCTTTTTATATCTGTTGTCAATAACAATATCACCAGCCTGCATTCAATAGCCTTATCCCTGGAGAGGGAAAATGTTGATTTTCTTAAGAGTTTACCCTTTGACTTTGCTCGTTATGTGAAAGTGAAATTTTGGATTATATTTGCTGTCCAGTCCTTTTTACCAATTCTGACTTTACTTGGTCTTTCTCTATATCTAGGCTTGCCCATCCTTTCGATGATTTACCTTCTTGTAGTCTGGACCCTTGCCAGTGTCATCCTTTCTTGTCATCATTATTTTAAGGATGTGAAAAATCTGTCAACCAATTGGAGTAGTATTACTGACCTAGTGAATCGTTCAAATGGTATAGTCAAAATTGTTTTACTCTTAATTTATTGTGGTATCTTGTCGATTTCAGCCCTTGTGAGCATATTCTTGGTTCAGTCTCTCTCCACTATCCTTGCCATTAGCTTGGGAGTAGGAGCTCTTATCCTCCTGCTTGGTCTTGCTATTTTTGGCTATCATTACTACCTGTCACGCATATTGGCAGAGATAGAAAAAAGATGAGCTAGTTGGTCGCTTGCTTGATAAATTCAATTCGACAAACGCTTTTATAGTTTGTTAGAATGTAGTTGTAAATGATTAAGATTGGTAACCAAAAATATATAGGGAGGAATGTTTTGAATAAGAAATATAACATAGTTCTATTTTTGTTGTTTATAGTTTATTTATTTGGATATTTTTCAATTTCAAAAACGTTAATTCCTATAATGTGTCTTTTTCAAGTATTTTTGATAGAACATATATTTAAAGTTCGAAATAGAATTATTCAAATAGGTGAAGTTATAATTATCGTTGCTTCTATAATACTATTTATTGATAGTATATTGAGTTTGTAACAAAAGGCTTCTCTATAGAATCAAATTTTCCAGATACCTGCTGAAGCTGATTTATATCCTAATATTTCTTCTACTATCTTCGTCACTAAATTTGACAGACATATATTGCAGGTACAACCTCTCTACCTACAATCTCACAGTTAACCTGAGGCTAGTTTCCTAGTTTGTTCTTTGATTTTCGTTGAATTTTATTTTATAAAAAGAAATGCTCCTCCAAAACGGAAGAGCATTTTTTATTGTGATTTTGATTCAGTTTCTGCAGACTCGGGGTGGAGTTCTTGGTAACTTGGTGCCTTGAAAAGGTCAGTACTGGTCTTACCTTGTCGTTGGCTAAAGAGGCTAGTTGACTGACTTCCTTTTTTCTGTTCAATCTTTTGCAGAATTGGTAAGGAATTGAGGTAAGAAATACTTTCTGTATCAACTTTTCCAAGATGATCTGCTTGGTAGAAACGTATCAAATCTCCAGTTTGAATCTGGTCGCTGATTTTTAGCTGTTGACTAGCTGCTTGACGAACAATTTCTAGTTCAGTCTGAGCTTGTTCATCAAGATTGCTGATTTCAAGACCGCTTTCAGTATAGTAGGTTCGTCCGTCATAGCTAGTATATTTTGGCGTGACGAAGGAATTGGCAGTCCGAAAGGCAACGATTTCTTGGTGGTCTGGTGATAGGAGGTCTTGTCCAACTTGAAGGAAGGAACTGGATTCGATACCAAGGAGGTGTTCGAGAGTCGGTAAGATATCGATTTGTCCACCGTAGGTATTGATGATTTGTCCTTTTTCATAGCCAGGCATGACCACCATAAAAGGCACTCGTTGCAACATGGCATTGTCGTAATTAGACCAGTTCTCAGAAGTCTTGCCAATTAAAGGTGCCAGGTCAGGATTGCGGGAATTGGAAATGCCATAATGGTCTCCGTAAATGACGATGATGGATTTTTCATAGAGGCCGCTTTCTTTGAGATAGTCAAAGAAGGCCTTGATAGCACTATCCAGATAGTTAGCTGTTTGGAAGTAGCCGTTGATTGTTTCATCTTTGGTTTTAGCCAGTGGGAAACCAAGCTCATCGCCTGTCAGATTGCTAGCATAAGGATAGTGATTGGACACCGTGATATACTTAGCATAAAAAGGCTGCTGTAAATGCTCCAGATATTGGATAGAATCTTTCATCATGATTTTATCATTTAAACCATATTGGAAAGAATTGCTACTGTCTTGCTTGGTGAAGTAGGAAGCATCAAAGAAGTATTGGTAGCCCCATTGTTTGTAGGTCGTATTCCGGTTCCAGAAGGTCCCAATATTACCATGAAAGACTGCACTTGATTGGTAGCCATTTTTTGATAGGATAAAAGGCGCAGCCTGCTGGGTATTGGTACCTCCATAGTTGACCATGAAGGAACCTTGGTCAAGTCCAAACAAACCGGTCTCTAGCATGGTTTCCGCATCTGAGGTTTTACCAGCCTTGACTTGGTTAAAGATATTCGAAAAGGCTAGGGTTGATGGCGAATGGTAGAGGGAATTAAGGAAGGGAGTGACTTCATGCTCAGTTCCATCTATGTTGAGTTTATAGTCCAGTAGGAACTGCTGAAAACTCTCCAAGTGGAGATAAATCACATTTTTCCCTTTGGCTAAGCCGAAATAGTCTGGATTAGGCTTAGCCGAATGTTCTTGAATATAATCTGTAATAGGTTGAAGGTCGGTCTCAGAGGCCTTAGCCCGTTCTTTATTAGCGCTATAGGATTGGTTGGCGCTATAACCTAAAAAGGCTGGCAAACTAAGGGCACGAACAACATAATAATTCGAAAATCCTCGCGATAGGAGATCGGGACGTTCTATTTCAGCCAAGAAAAGATTAGCAGAAAAGAGCAGGGCTGATAGTGCAGTGATGGCAACACTGGAGCGGAATTTGAAGGGTCTTCTATCCAGCTGGATGAATTTTTTATAGGAAAGGAAAGCCAGCAGTGGGAAATCCATAAAATAGATGAAATCCCAAAAGCGCAGTAACTCTAGTTCTGCAGTGCCGACAGACACCTTGCTGACAACCTTCATGGTATTAGCCGTGATAAAGTCACTAAATTCTCGATAGTAAAAGACATTGGAATAGAGCCAAATGAATAAAAGGCTGTAAATAGCTATACTAAGACTGTAAAAGGCCTTGGTTGAGCGAGCATAGAGGGCTAGAGCCAGCAGGAGGAGTCCCAAGGGAAGGGGATTGAAAAAGGCGATAAAGGCAAGGTAATTCCCTTGCAGCTTGCCCACTTGAATATCTAAATTAAAGTCAACTGTATAGGCTAATAAGGTTTTGAGCCAATAGAGGATTAAAAGGGTTAGGACAAAACCCAGTCTGGTACCCATGGCTTTTTGGATTTTGTTAAAATTGATTCTCACACAATTACTTCCTAAGTTTTTATTAGTATTAGTATACCATTTTTTAAAACTAGAGTAAAAAAGCAAGGGTAGTTTCTTTTTTGAGAATTGTCACAAAATTTGCTATAATAGTGACTATGAATAGAATAAGAGTCAACAAACGGGTTGAAAAAAAGCTTTCCAAGGGGCTTGTTTTACTAGAAGCGAGTGATCTTGCAGATGTTCATCTCAAGGATCAGGAAGTAGAAGTTCATAGTCAAGATGGAAACTTTCTAGGGACTGCCTACCTTTCTCAGCAAAACAAGGGTTTGGGCTGGTTTGTGAGCACAGACAAGGTGACCTTTAATCAAGCTTTCTTTGAAGCACTGTTTAGACAAGCTAAAGAAAAGAGAAGTGCCTACTATCAAGACGAATTGACAACTGCCTTTCGTCTCTTCAACCAAGAGGGAGATGGCTTTGGCGGTCTGACAGTGGACCTTTATGGCGACTATGCCGTCTTTTCTTGGTATAACTCTTATGTTTATCAGATTCGCAAGGGTATCTCAGAAGCTTTTAGACAGGTTTTTCCTGAGGTTTTAGGAGCATATGAGAAGATCCGTTTTAAGGGTTTGGACTATGAATCTGCCCATGTTTATGGTCAAGAAGCACCTGACTTTTTCACTGTTCTGGAAAATGGTGTTCTGTATCAAGTCTTTATGAATGATGGCTTGATGACAGGGATTTTCCTAGATCAGCACGAGGTTCGTGGTAGTCTAGTGGATGGCTTGGCTATGGATAAATCCTTGCTCAATATGTTTTCCTACACAGCAGCCTTTTCAGTAGCTGCAGCCATGGGGGGAGCTAGCCAGACAACTTCGGTTGACCTAGCCAAACGTTCACGAGAATTGTCTCAAGCGCATTTTCAGGCAAATGGAATCAGCACAGACGACCATCGTTTTATAGTCATGGATGTCTTTGAGTATTTCAAGTATGCTAAGCGAAAAGGCTTGACTTACGATGTGATTGTCCTAGATCCGCCTAGCTTTGCTCGGAACAAAAAACAAACATTTTCTGTGGCTAAGGATTATCACAAGTTGATTTCCCAGAGTCTTGAGATTTTAAATCCGGGAGGGATTATCATTGCTAGTACCAATGCTGCCAATGTTTCCCGCCAGAAATTTACAGAACAAATTGATAAAGGCTTTGCAGGAAGAAGTTACCATATTTTAAACAAATACAGTCTTCCAGCAGATTTCGCCTATAATAAAAAAGATGAAAGTAGTAATTACCTCAAGGTGATTAGTATGAAGGTTAGTAAATGAAATTAATCGTTTCAGTAATGCCAAGAAGTTTAGAGGAGGCCCAGGCTCTGGATGCCACGAGGTACCTGGATGCCGACATCATTGAATGGCGTGCCGACTATCTACCTAAAGAAGCGATTTTGCAGGTAGCTCCAGCGATTTTTGAAAAATTCGCAGGCCGTGAGTTGGTTTTCACATTGCGAACTCGCTCTGAAGGGGGAGAAATCGACCTTTCTCCAGAAGAATATATCCATCTAATCAAGGAAGTGGCGCAACTCTATCAACCAGATTATATTGATTTTGAGTACTACAGCTATAAGGATGTTTTTGAGGAAATGCTGGACTTCCCAAATCTCGTTTTGAGTTACCACAATTTCCAAGAAACACCTGAAAATATGATGGAAATCTTGTCAGAGTTGACGAGCTTAAATCCAAAACTTGTTAAGGTTGCGGTTATGGCTCACACGGAGCAGGATGTGCTAGACCTGATGAACTATACACGAGGATTTAAAACCCTTAATCCTGAACAGGAATATGTGACCATTTCTATGGGCAAGGTGGGCAAGGTCTCTCGTATCACTGCGGATGTGACAGGTTCTAGCTGGTCTTTTGCTAGTCTAGATGAGGCAAGTGCCCCAGGTCAGATTTCCTTAGCTAACATGAAAAAAATTCGGGAGATTTTGGATGAAGCTTGATGGCTATACACGTTTAGCTGCCGTTGTTGCCAATCCTATTAAGCATTCTATTTCCCCCTTTATTCACAATAGTGCCTTTGAGGCGACAGCTACCAATGGTGCTTACGTGGCTTGGGAGATTGAAGAGGTTGATTTGGCAGAAACAGTGGCCAATATTCGTCGCTACCAGATGTTTGGCATCAACCTGTCCATGCCCTATAAGGAGCAAGTGATTCCTTATTTGGATGAGCTGAGTGACGAAGCGCGCTTGATCGGTGCGGTCAATACGGTTGTCAATGAGAATGGCAATTTAATTGGATATAATACAGATGGCAAGGGATTTTTTAAGAGCTTGCCTTCTTTTACAATTTCAGGTAAGAAGATGACCCTGCTGGGTGCAGGTGGTGCGGCCAAGTCCATTTTAGCCCAGGCTATTTTGGATGGTGTCAGTCAGATTTCTGTCTTTGTTCGTTCAGTTTCCATGGAAAAAACAAGACCTTATCTAGACAAGTTACAGGAGCAAACAGGCTTTAAAGTGGACTTGTATGCTTTAGAAGATGTTTCTGAACTGCAAGCAAGGATTGCTGAGTCGGATTTACTTGTCAATGCGACAAGTGTAGGGATGGATGGTCAATCCTCTCCAGTTCCTGAAAACATTGTCCTACCAGAAACTCTTTTAGTAGCAGATATCATTTACCAACCCTTTGAAACACCATTTTTGAAATGGGCCAGAAGTCAGGGTAATTCAGCCGTCAATGGTCTGGGTATGTTGCTCTATCAAGCTGCAGAAGCTTTTCAACTGTGGACAGGCAAGGAAATGCCGACAGAAGAAATTTGGCAGTCTTTAACAGAAAAATACCAATAAAGAAAAGGAGACTCTCCTATGAAAATCAGAATCGATATTCCTCATCATCCTTATGATATTCAGATTGAAAAAGGTTGTCTGGCTCAGGCTGGCCAATGGTTGCGAGAACTATGGCAACCACAAAAGGTAGTCATTGTGACAGATAACCATGTAGCTTCTCTTTATGCAGAGAAGGTCAAGCTCAGCCTAGAAGATGCTGGTTTTCAGGTGGCAGTATTTGACTTTTTGGAAGGGGAAGAAAGAAAGAATTTAACCACTGTTCAGAAAGTCTATGAATTTCTAGTTAAGCAGGGGTTGACTCGTAGCGATGGAATCGTGGCTCTCGGAGGTGGTGTCGTTGGAGACCTGGCTGGTTTCGTAGCCTCTACCTATATGCGGGGTATTCATTTTGTTCAGATTCCGACTAGTTTGACAGCCCAGGTTGATTCTTCTATCGGTGGAAAGACGGGTGTTAATACTCCATTTGCTAAGAATATGGTGGGTACCTTTGCCCAACCAGATGGGGTTCTGATTGACCCACTTGTTCTTGGAACGCTTGGAAAAAGAGAGTTGATTGAAGGAATGGGTGAAGTTATCAAGTATGGCTTGATTGAGGATCCAGAACTATGGACTCTATTGACGGAGCTAGATGGTTCTGTTTCGGGCATTTTGGAGCATGCAGAGACCTTGATTGAACATTCTTGTCAGGTTAAGCGCAAGATGGTAGTTGAGGATGAGTTGGACAATGGTGTACGCCTTTACCTCAACTTTGGTCATACTATTGGCCATGCCATTGAAGCAACGGCCGGTTATGGAAAAGTCATGCATGGAGAAGCTGTGGCCATGGGCATGGTGCAGATTTCCAAGGTTGCTGAGAAAAAGGGTCTCATGCCAGCTGGCATTACCCAGTCCATCACAGAAATGTGTCAGAAATTTGGCTTGCCTGTTGACTATGAAAACTGGGATGTTGACAAGCTTTATCAGGCTTTGACTCATGATAAGAAGGCGCGTGGCAATACCTTGAAATTGGTCTTGGTGCCAGAGCTTGGTTCAGCGACCATTCACCCAGTTTCTCTGGAAGAGATGAAAGACTACTTGGTAAAATAAGGAGAGTGTATGAGATATTTAACAGCAGGAGAATCACACGGTCCCCGTCTGACAGCTATCATTGAAGGAGTTCCAGCTGGACTTCCTTTGACAGTAGAGGACATCAATGAGGATTTGAAACGTCGTCAGGGTGGATACGGCCGCGGTGGTCGTATGAAGATTGAGAGCGACCAGGTTGACTTTACTTCGGGTGTTCGCCACGGGAAGACTACTGGGGCTCCCATTACCATGGATGTCGTCAATAAGGACCATCAAAAATGGCTGGATATTATGTCCGCGGAAGACATTGAAGAGCGACTTAAAAGCAAACGAAAAATCACCCATCCTCGCCCAGGACACGCCGACTTGGTTGGGGGAATCAAGTACCGTTTTGACGATTTGAGAAATTCTTTGGAGCGTTCATCTGCCCGTGAAACCACCATGCGGGTGGCAGTTGGGGCAGTAGCCAAACGCCTCTTGGCTGAGCTGGATATGGAAATTGCCAACCATGTCGTAGTCTTTGGTGGCAAGGAAATCGATGTTCCTGAGAATCTCACGGTTGCTGAGATTAAGGAAAGAGCTGCCCAGTCTGAAGTTTCTATTGTCAATCAAGAACGAGAGCAGGAAATCAAGGATTATATTGACCAAATCAAACGTGATGGTGATACCATCGGTGGAGTTGTCGAGACAGTAGTTGGAGGTGTTCCAGTCGGCCTTGGTTCCTATGTTCAATGGGACAGAAAATTGGATGCGCGATTGGCCCAAGCAGTTGTCTCTATCAATGCCTTTAAAGGAGTGGAATTTGGCCTCGGCTTTGAAGCTGGTTACCGCAAAGGCAGCCAAGTTATGGACGAAATTCTCTGGTCTAAAGAAGATGGTTATACTCGCCGTACCAATAATCTGGGCGGCTTTGAAGGTGGTATGACTAATGGGCAACCCATCGTTGTTCGTGGAGTCATGAAACCCATTCCTACTCTTTATAAACCACTTATGAGTGTGGATATCGAAACCCACGAACCTTACAAGGCAACCGTGGAGAGAAGTGATCCGACCGCTCTTCCAGCTGCCGGTGTGGTTATGGAAGCTGTTGTGGCAACGGTTCTAGCACAAGAAATCCTTGAAAAATTCTCATCAGATAATCTTGAGGAACTAAAAGAAGCGGTAGCCAAGCACCGAGACTATACAAAGAACTATTAAGGAGTTCCTATGGCAAAAACAATCTATATCGCAGGTCTTGGTTTGATTGGTGCCTCTATGGCACTCGGTATCAAACGTGATCATCCAGATTATGAAATTTTAGGTTATAATCGCAGTCAAGCTTCGAGAGATATCGCCTTGAAAGAAGGCATGATTGACCGTGCGACGGATGATTTTGCCAGTTTTGCTCCTTTGGCAGATATCATCATCCTCAGTTTGCCAATCAAACAAACCATTTCCTTTATTAAGGAGTTGGCCGACTTGGACTTGAAAGAAGGTGTGATTATTTCAGATGCCGGTTCGACCAAGTCATCCATCGTAGATGCGGCGGAGCAATATTTGGCTGGCAAGCCTGTTCGCTTTGTCGGGGCCCATCCCATGGCTGGTAGTCATAAGACAGGAGCAGCTTCTGCGGATGTCAATCTCTTTGAAAATGCCTATTATATCTTTACACCTTCGAGCCTGACAAGTCCTGATACGCTTGAGGAAATGAAGGATCTGCTTTCAGGTCTCCATGCTCGCTTTATCGAGATTGATGCCAAGGAGCATGATCGGGTGACTTCTCAGATTAGCCATTTTCCTCATATTCTGGCTTCTAGTCTCATGGAGCAGACTGCGGTCTATGCTCAGGAACATGAGATGGCAAGGCGCTTTGCGGCCGGTGGTTTTCGAGATATGACCCGAATTGCGGAAAGCGAGCCAGGTATGTGGACTTCTATTCTCTTGTCCAATCGTGAGACCATTTTGGATCGAATTGAGGATTTCAAGGAGCGCTTAGATGAGGTTGGACAAGCCATCAGCAAGGGAGATGAGGAGCAGATTTGGAACTTTTTCAATCAAGCACGTGAGCAACGTCAGGCCATGGAAATCCATAAACGTGGCGGTGTGGACAGTTCTTACGATCTCTACGTTGATGTTCCCGATGAAGAAGATGTCATCTTGCGAATTTTGGAACTGCTACGTGGAACTTCCTTGGTTAACATCCACATCAACGAGGAAAACCGTGAGGATATTCACGGGATTCTACAAATCTCATTTAAAAATGCTCAAGATTTAGAACGAGCCGAGCACCTAATAACAGAAAATACCGACTACACAGTCGTTGTCAAATAAGGAGAAAATCATGTCAAATATTTACGATAGTGCAAACGAACTCAGTCGCGGTCTACGCGAATTGCCAGAATACAAGGCTGTTAAAGCAGCTAAAGATGCGATTGCAGCAGATGCTGAGGCAAGCAAAATCTTTACAGAATATGTTGCCTTCCAAGAGGAAATTCAAAGACTAGCACAGACAGGGCAAATGCCAGATGCTTCTTTCCAAGCGAAAATGGAAGGCTTTGGTAAACAGATTCAAGGGAACAGCCTCTTGTCAGAATTCTTTACCAAGCAACAACAATTGGCAATTTACCTTTCTGACATTGAAAAAATTGTTTTTGAACCAGTTTCAGAATTGCTAAAATAAGAACATTATTTTGTTCATTACTCATAGGTATTTTCTTAAGCGTAGTTTTATTATTGGTAGCTACTGTATAAGCTAGCGTTATTAGTATGATCTGTTTAATAATGACTGTGGAGATGATTGTCTTTGCTAATAAAAAATGTAAAATAAATTTGAAAGCTTATAACTGTTATTGTCTACTTCAATTGATAAGTTAGAAATTTTTGATGAGATAATAAATACAAAAAATTATGAAAGAGAATGAAATTTTTATTATCGATAAATAGTAGATAAATGATGAACAATAGAAAATAGGAAAAAATATGTCAAAAAAATTAATTGCTCTAATAGGAGTTCCTGTAGGAATTATCTTCATCAGTATTATAGTGTTGGCAGGTTCGTACAATAGTCTTGTTAGCAAAGATGAATCTGTGAAACAAGCTAACTCGAAGATTGAAGTTGCACTTCAACGTAGGGCTGACTTAATTCCAAATGTTGTAAATTCTGTAAAAGGATATATGAAGCACGAAGAAGACATTTTTACAAAGATTGCGGATGCTCGTTCTAAGATTGGCTCAGGAAATACAGAAACAAAAAATGAAGGGGAGAGCGAATTAACTTCTGCCATTTCTCGATTGCTAGTTGTTCAAGAAAATTATCCTGAGTTAAAAGCTGATACACAAGTGTCTTCTCTAATTTCAGAGCTTGAGGGAACTGAAAATCGTTTGTTTGTCGCTCGTAAAGATTATAACGATACTGCAACAGAATATAATAAGACCATTAGACGTTTTCCTACCAGTGTGATAGCTAGTTTGTTTGGTTTCCAAAGAGCTGAGTTAATTGAAGCAGAGAAAGATGCAAAGGTTGTCCCTAAAGTCAATTTAACTGATTAGTCTTGTGGGGTATCACCTATGAAAAAGTTACTTTTACTCTTAATTACCCCTTTATTCTTTTTTATGCCTCTTGTTGCGGCTAATGTAGCTATTCCAGATCGTCCTTTAAATGGCATTTACGACCCTAACGGTTATTTAACCACTAGTGTTGCAGAAACGTTAGAGAGTATGAATTCTGGAAGTGAAACCCAAGTAGGTATTTACATTGTTGATACTCTGAACGGTTCCAGTATCGAAGAGGTAGCCAATGAGGTTGCACGCAAATGGAAAGTTGGGAAACAAGATTACAACAGTGGAATTTTAATTGCTATTGCTATAAAGGATAGGAAGTTTCGTATTGAAACATCCAACGAAGCAGCAATTTGGCTTACTGACTCTATGGCAAGTTCCTTACTAAATGATTCTAAGCCATACATGAAAGAAGGGAAGTATACAGATGCTCTTAACAAAATTCTAGTAGGTATTTCTAAAGCGGAGTCTAGAAAAGCTGAAATCATAAACAAGACGGAGAATAAGAATAAGAATAAGAATACTCGGCTTCCAAAAAGCTTAAAATACATAGCAATAATTTTGGGAATCCTTAAGATATGCTTTAAGTACATGCCGTTAATTTTCTTGGTTTATACACTTTTAGTAATTTGGTTCAAGTACTTAAAAAGATGCCGCTTTTCTAAGTATGAGTACGAGGGAAAGGGTAAGCTGTATCCAGATTTTCCTGACTTTGTACCTAACGATACGTGGACTGAAGAACGTAAATCTGACTATAAAAAAAATAAGCGTTTAATTAGGTCTCAATATAACTACGAAGGATATAACAAACTCTATCCAGACTCAAAAGGTTTTCTACCTAATGACACTTGGACTCCATTACTTATAGATGCATACTACGCAGAAATTGAAAGAAAGCAACTAGATAGGCTCAATCGCTCTCAATACTCTTATAATGGGAAGGGGAAACTCTATCCAAAGGATAAAGATTTTGTGAAGAATGCTTCTTGGACTTCCGAGCTCACAAAAAGCTACTATGTTTCACAAAGAGTACAGTCAAGTTCTTATGATAGATCAGATTCCTATGATTCTGGTAGTTCTAGTTCATCTTGGTCTTCAGATGATTGGGGTGGCAGTGGATTTGATGGTGGTGGTTCTTCAGATAGTTGGTAAATTGAAAATGAAAAAGAATTGCTAAAATAAGAAAATAACTATCATAAAGTCAGGAATTTTTAAGGAATTTCTGGCTTTTTATGATAAAATAAGTAAAAGTATTGCAAGTATGAGGTCCAGTATGAAACTAAAAACAAACATTCGCCACCTACATGGCAGTATCCGCGTTCCAGGTGATAAGTCTATCAGCCACCGTTCCATTATCTTTGGAAGTTTGGCTGAGGGTGAGACCAAGGTTTATGATATTCTGCGAGGTGAAGACGTTCTTTCGACTATGCAGGTTTTTCGTGACCTTGGTGTTGAAATTGAGGATAAAGATGGTGTTATTACCATTCAAGGTGTGGGCATGGATGGCTTAAAAGCGCCGCAAAATGCCCTGGATATGGGAAATTCTGGAACCTCGATTCGCCTGATTTCAGGTGTCCTTGCTGGCGCAGACTTTGAAGTTGAAATGTTCGGAGATGATAGTCTTTCCAAACGTCCTATGGACCGTGTGACGATTCCACTGAAAGAAATGGGCGTTAGCATTTCAGGGCAAACTGAGCGAGACCTGCCTCCCCTTCACTTAAAAGGAACGAAAAATTTAACACCTATTCATTATGAGTTGCCAATCGCCTCTGCCCAAGTCAAGTCAGCCTTGATCTTCGCGGCCTTGCAGGCTCAAGGTGAGTCAGTGATTATCGAAAAAGAGTGCACCCGTAACCATACTGAAGATATGTTACAACAATTTGGTGGTCATTTAAATGTGGACGGCAAGAAAATCACAGTTCAAGGGCCACAAAAATTGACTGGACAAAAGGTTGTTGTGCCAGGAGATATTTCCAGTGCAGCCTTTTGGTTGATTGCAGGTTTGATTGTTCCAAACTCTCGAGTAGTGCTTAACAATGTGGGGATTAATGAAACGCGCACCGGTATTATTGATGTCATTCGTGCCATGGGTGGAAAATTGGAAATAACTGAAATAGATTCAGTCGCTAAATCTGCTACCTTAACTGTTGAGTCTTCAGACCTCAAGGGAATAGAGATTGGTGGTGCCTTGATTCCACGCTTGATTGATGAATTGCCCATTATTGCTCTCCTAGCGACCCAAGCTCAAGGTGTAACGGTTATTAAGGATGCTGAGGAACTCAAAGTCAAGGAAACAGACCGCATTCAGGTTGTGGCAGACGCCCTCAATAGCATGGGAGCGGATATCACTCCTACAGCAGATGGAATGATTATTAAAGGGAAATCAGCCCTTCATGGCGCTAGAGTCAATACATTTGGTGACCACCGTATTGGCATGATGACAGCTATCGCAGCTCTTTTGGTAGCAGATGGAGAAGTGGAGCTTGACCGTGCAGAAGCCATCAATACCAGCTACCCTAGCTTCTTTGATGATTTGGAGAGCTTGATTCATGGCTAAGGTGTTATTAGGCTTTATGGGGGCTGGAAAATCGACTATTGCAAGAGGCTTGGACCCTAATTACCTTGATATGGATGCTCTGATAGAGAAGCGCTTAGGTATGTCCATTGCGGATTTTTTTGCTGAAAAGGGAGAAGGTGCCTTTCGTCAGATAGAGTCAGAAGTCCTATCTGAGTTACTAGAAACAAATCAAGTTGTGTCAACTGGTGGAGGAGTAGTCATTTCTCAGCGAAATCGTGACTTGCTCAAGACGAATTCTGATAATATTTATCTGAAAGCCGATTTTGAAACCCTCTACCAACGTATCGCAGCTGATAAGGACAATCAGCGCCCGCTTTTTCTAAATAATAGTAAGGAAGAACTAGCAGCTATTTTCCAAGAAAGACAGGCCTGGTATGAGGAAGTTGCCAGTCGGGTTTTGGATGTGACCAAGCTAAGCCCAGAGGAAATTATAGAGGAACTAAGATGAAAATTGCTTATCTAGGTCCCAAGGGATCATTTTCACATCACGTTGTGCAGACAGCTTTTCCTCATGAGGAATTGCAGGCCTTTGCCAATATTACAGATGTCATTAAGGCCTATGAGCAAGGCTTGGTGGACTATTCTGTGGTACCAGTTGAAAATTCTATCGAGGGTAGTGTTCATGAAACCTTGGACTACCTTTTTCATCAGGCTCGCATTCAAGCAGTAGCAGAAATCGTTCAACCTATTCATCAGCAGTTAATGGTGGTTCCAGGTCACACTAAGATTGAGAAGATTTTTTCACACCCACAGGCCTTGGCTCAAGGAAAGAAATTCATCGATGAACAGTATCCAGATGCTCAAATTGAGGTGACTGCTAGTACAGCCTATGCGGCCCGCTTTATTTCCGAACATCCTGACCAGCCTTATGCAGCCATTGCACCTAGAAGTTCTGCTGAAGAATATGGCTTGGAACTGATTGCTGAAGATATTCAAGAAATGGAAGCTAATTTCACACGTTTCTGGGTTTTGGGAGCTGAAATGCCTTCTATTCCCTTGAAATCACAAACTGAAAAAATGAGTTTGGCCTTGACCTTACCGGACAACCTTCCCGGTGCCCTCTACAAGGCTCTATCGACCTTTGCTTGGCGAGGAATTGACCTGACAAAAATTGAAAGCCGTCCACTCAAGACAGCACTGGGCGAATACTTTTTCATTATCGATGTGGATTATGCCGATAAGGACTTGGTCCACTTTGCCCAAAAAGAATTAGAAGCGATTGGAATCCAGTATAAAGTACTAGGCGCCTATCCTATTTATCCAATATCAGACCATGGAAAGGAGAATAGATGAGTAAAGAAAATCCCTTAAGCCATCACGAGCAGTTGCGTTATGACTATCTTTTTAAGAACATTCATTACCTCAATGAGCGAGAGAAAAAGGAGTTTGCTTATTTGCAAGATAAGCTAAATATGGCTAGCAGTAGTGAAATTTCTCCAGAAATTCATCATGAAAATCACGATATGGAAGAGTCTTTCATGGAACCGCTCAATCAGTCTCCTCTTCCAACCTATGGTAACCGTAGTCGTGCAAAAAAATATCAGAAAAGTCATTCTCAACCAAAGGTTAAAGCAAAAAAACGCAAGATTCGTTGGGGGCGCATTTTTGCAGGATTGCTTGCCCTTCTAGCCTGTGTCGGTTTTGGCATGATTTTTATGTTCCTTAAAGGTTATTCAAATGCGGATCCAAACAAACCTGCCAATGCTAAGGCAGCTCAAGTAGAAGTTTTTCATGGTCAAGATACCAAGGATGGGGTTAATATTTTGATTATGGGGACGGATGGACGGATTGGCCAAAATAGTGCTGAGACGAGAACGGACTCTATTATGGTACTAAATGTTGGTGGCTCAGATAAGAAAGTGAAGCTGGTCAGCTTCATGCGTGACAATTTGGTTTATATAGACGGTTATAGTCAAGTCATTAACGGTAGAAAACAGACGGATAACAAGTTAAACGTAGCCTATGAGTTAGGAGAACAAGAGGGGCAAAAAGGAGCAGAAATGGTCCGAAAAGTCCTAAAAGACAATTTTGACTTGGATATTAAGTACTATGCCTTGGTTGATTTCCAGGCCTTCGCAACCGCTATTGACACTCTCTTCCCTGATGGGGTGACGATTGATGCTAAATTCTCAACCTTAGAAGGTCAACCTTTAACCGAAGCTACCGTGGGAGATGACTTGCATGCTACAGAAACAGAGTCTCCAACCCAGACGATTAAAGTCGGAAAACAGCAGATGAACGGTTCGACCTTGCTCAATTATGCACGTTTTCGTGATGATGACGAAGGTGATTATGGTCGTACCAAGAGACAACAGCAAGTGTTGACAGCAGTTCTGCAACAACTCAAGGATCCAACTAAACTCTTTACTGGATCAGAAGCACTAGGTAAGGTCTTTGGTATGACCTCTACGAATGTTCCTTATAGTTTCTTATTGACCAATGGTTTATCCTTCCTAGATGGAGCGCAAAATGGCATTGAGAGATTAACGGTTCCAGAACTAGGTGATTGGGTGGATGCCTATGATGTCTATGGTGGTATAGCTCTCCAAGTCGATCAAAATAAATATCAAACCAAGCTCGCTCAAATGGGAATGAGATAAGATAAGACAGAAAAATCAAAGTTTGAATGCTATTTATCCAGCAATCAGGCTTTGATTTTTTACAGTCTACAATAGATTTTCACCCCTTATTTGTGGTATAATGAAACGATACGATAGAAAGAATAATGAACAATATGACTGATTTAAAAGCAATTCAGGCACGAAGTCTGGAGATGGCTGAATATTTTGTGGCCTTTTGTAAAGAACATGATTTGCTCTGTTATCTCTGTGGAGGAGGTGCTATTGGTGCCCTTCGAAACAAGGGCTTTATTCCGTGGGACGACGACCTAGACTTTTTTATGCCTCGTAAGGATTATGAAAAATTAGCAGAATTATGGCCTCGTTATGCAGATGAGCGTTATTTCTTGTCGAAGAGTAACAAGGATTTTGTCGACCGCAATCTTTTTATTACCATTCGTGACAAGGAAACGACCTGCATTAAACCTTATCAGCAGGATTTAGAATTGCCACATGGTCTGGCCTTGGATGTGTTGCCTTTGGATTATTATCCTAAAAATCCAGCTGAGCGGAAAAAACAGGTTCGTTGGGCACTAATTTATTCTCTTTTTTGTGCGCAAACTGTTCCAGAAAAGCATGGCGCTATCATGAAATGGGGAAGCCGTATTTTACTCGGTTTGACGCCAAAATCACTCCGTTATCGCATTTGGAAAAAAGCTGAAAAAGAAATGACCAAATATGGTTTGGCTGAGAGTGATGGTATTACAGAATTATGCTCGGGTCCTGGCTACATGAGAAAGAAGTACCCAATCACATCTTTTGAAGACAATCTTTTCTTGCCATTTGAAGGAACAGAGATGCCGATTCCAGTCGGTTATGATGCTTATCTCAGCACTGCTTTTGGAGACTACATGACACCTCCACCAGCAGACAAGCAGGTACCGCATCATGATGCTGTCATCGCTGATATGGATAAGTCTTATACAGAATACAAGGGAGAATATGGTGGCTAAGAAAAAAATCTTATTTTTTATGTGGTCTTTTTCTCTCGGAGGTGGAGCAGAGAAGATTTTATCTACCATTGTTTCAAATCTGGATCCAGAAAAGTATGATATTGATATTCTTGAAATGGAGCATTTTGACAAGGGATATGAATCTGTTCCTAATCATGTACGAATTTTAAAATCCCTTCAGGATTATCGCCAAGCCAGATGGTTACGAGCTCTTTTGTGGAGAATGAGAATTTATTTTCCAAGATTGACTCGTCGCTTGCTGGTGAAAGATGACTATGATGTTGAAGTTTCCTTTACAATTATGAATCCACCGCTTTTGTTTTCTAAAAGAAAAGAAGTCAAGAAGATATCTTGGATTCATGGAAGTATCGAAGAATTTCTTAAGGATAGCTCCAAAAGAGAATCACATAGACGCCAGTTGGATGCCGCGGATACTATTGTAGGAATTTCTAAAAAGACCAGTCATTCTATCAAGGAAGTCTATCCAGATTATGCTTCCAAATTACAGACGGTCTACAATGGATATGATTTTAAGAGTCTTCTAGAAAAATCTCAAGAGAAAATTGATATCGAGATTGCGCCTCAAAGTATCTGTACCATTGGACGGATTGAGGAAAATAAGGGTTCTGACCGTGTAGTGGAAGTGATACGACTTTTGCACCAAGAAGGAAAAAATTATCACCTTTACTTTATAGGTGCTGGTGATATGGAAGAGGAACTGAAAAAACGAGTCAAAGAGTATGGGCTTGAGGATTATGTACATTTCCTTGGTTATCAAAAAAATCCTTATCAGTATTTGTCTCAGACGAAAGTTCTCTTGTCTATGTCTAAACAAGAAGGTTTTCCCGGAGTGTATGTGGAAGCCTTGAGTCTGGGACTCCCTTTTGTCTCTACAGATGTTGGAGGGGCTGAGGAATTATCCCAAGACGGTCGATTTGGTCAAATCATTGAGAGTAATCAAGAGGCAGTTCAGGCAATTACAAACTACATGACATCTGCCTCAAACTTCGATGTCAATGAGGCTAGCCAATTTGTTCAACAATTCACAATTGCCAAACAAATCGAACAAGTAGAAAAACTATTAGAGGAGTAGCATGGAAACTGCATTAATCAGTGTGATTGTGCCAGTCTATAATGTGGCGCAGTACCTAGAAAAATCGATAGCTTCCATTCAGAAGCAGACCTATCAGAATTTGGAAATCATTCTTGTTGATGATGGAGCAACGGATGAAAGTGGTCGCTTGTGTGATTCAATCGCTGAACAAGATGACAGGGTGTCAGTACTTCATAAAAAGAATGAAGGTTTGTCGCAAGCACGAAACGATGGAATGAAACAGACTCACGGAGATTATCTGATTTTTATTGATTCAGATGATTATATCCATCCAGAAATGATTCAGAGCTTATATGAGCAATTAATTCAAGAAGATGCGGATGTTTCGAGCTGTGGTGTCATGAATGTCTATGCTAATGATGAAAGCCCACAGTCAGCCAATCAGGATGAGTATTTTGTCTGTGATTCCCAAACATTTCTAAGGGAATACCTCATAGGTGAAAAAAACCCTGGAACGATTTGCAATAAGCTAATCAAGAGAGAGATTGCAACTGCCCTATCCTTTCCAAAGGGATTGATTTATGAAGATGCTTATTATCATTTTGATTTAATCAAGTTGGCTAAGAAGTACGTGGTTAATACCAAACCCTATTATTACTATTTCCATAGA
This sequence comes from bacterium, assembly GCA_905221245.1. Taxonomy (GTDB): domain Bacteria; phylum Bacillota; class Bacilli; order Lactobacillales; family Streptococcaceae; genus Streptococcus. The sequence continues at coordinate 89,433 of CAJNCK010000005.1, read as the reverse complement.
GGGGATAGTATTACGACCAAACCCTATGCAGAGAAGGATTTAGCCTATATTGATATCTATCAAAAGTTTTACAATGAAGTTGTGAAAAACTATCCTGACTTGAAAGAGGTTGCTTTTTTCAGATTGGCCTATGCTCATTTCTTTATTCTGGATAAGATGTTACTAGATGATCAGTATAAACAATTTGAAGCCTATTCTCAGATTCACCGATTTTTAAAAGGCCATGCCTTTGCTATTGCTAGGAATCCAATTTTCCGTAAGGGGAGAAGAATTAGTGCTTTGGCTCTATTCATAAATATTTCCTTATATCGATTCTTATTACTGAAAAATATTGAAAAATCTAAAATATTACATTAGAACGGGGGTGAGCAAGTGATTGATGGAAAACGATTGTTATTTAGTTTGACCATAGTCAGCTATGCCTTGACGCTAGTAAGTGGAATTGTGTATCTGTTTAATAATAATAATGTTAGCTTGCTTTCTACTTTATTGTTCTTACTGGTTAGTAGCTTAATTGCCTGCTGGAATGATATCAAGTATTACTTAATCCATTTTATTTTCTATTTAACTATTTTTGTATTTCTGGTATCAAGACCGACCATTGATTATTTTAGGGATGGCGCTCTGGATACCTATCATCCGATAGCCTATCGCTTTGCCTTTATAGTCGTCATGGTTTCGATTCTGGGCTTGACCACAGGAGGTCTCCTGGCTCGTTACTTCATAGCTAGGAAGAAAATAAAAGTACCAAAGATAGGAAATTCTATAAAAGAGATTTATATCAAGCGGTTACGCTTTGTATCACTAGGAGTTTTTCTTCTAACCTATCCTTTCTATTTTATTCGCTTATTTGAACGTCTTTTGTATCGTTTGCAGACGTCCTACTATGCCTACTATGCAAATTTTGAAAGTAAACTGCCTTATTTTACCTATATCTTATCAACATTTACGGTCTATGCAATGTGTATGTATTTGGCAACCAAGCCAAAGAAATTGCAGGCAACAGCAGTGCTTGTCTCCTTTATTGCAGCTAATACTATTCATTTGGCAATTGGGACACGAAATCCCTTTATTTTAAGTATTCTATTTGCTTTCGTTTATTACTTTATGCGGGAGCAAACAGAAAAGGGAAAATGGATTGGATTTAAAGAAAAGTTAGCGATTTTTGTAGGTTCCCCTATTCTCATGTTAGCGATGGGAATACTCAATTATGTACGGGATAATGTCCAAGTTTCCCATACAGGTTTCTGGGATATCCTGCTTGACTTTATCTATAAACAAGGAACCAGTTTTGGTGTTTTGGCTAGAGGCTTTCTATTTAACAGTAGCCTCCCTTACCGAGATTTACGCAATTTTACTTTTGGTCCTGTTATTGATTATTTTGCAAGGGGAAGTTTAGGGGCCATTTTCGGAGGAAAAGCCTTTGAACATACAACCAATAGTGTGGAATTGGCTATTGATAGTAATAGTTATGCCCACAATCTATCCTATCTTGTCTTGAACAAGGAATATTTGAAAGGACATGGTATCGGAAGTAGCTATATCATGGAGTTGTATACAGACTATGGTATGATAGGAGTCTTTCTACTTAGTCTCTTACTCGGTATGCTATTTATAGCCATGTTGCAAGTAGCCTATCGCTCAAGAACAATTCTATTTGCCTTGTCCCTACTCATCTTGAATAATCTATTCTTTATGCCAAGAAGTAGCTTTTCAGAAAGTTTCTTCAATCTATTTACAATGCAATTCTGGGGAATTGTTCTTGTGATTATATTCGTAGCAAAAATGCTTACAAAAGAGAACCAGTATCTACTAAACAAAGGAGAAAAAAATCATGTTTGAACATTATTCAGTAGCTGATTTGTTTGCAAATCTTTACAAAAAACGAAAAGCAAATATTCTAGCTCTCATCGCTTTATTTGCTCTCATTGCTGTACCATTTACAATTAAAGCAGTTAAGAATAAAAATACTGTCAAAGACACAACAAGTTATTCAACTTATATCAGCTATAAAATCACTCCTCCAGAAGATTCAGCCAAAACGATTTTGAATCATCAAATTGGTGGCTATAGTGATTTCTACGGGAAATTGATTGATGGGAATTTGAATGGAGCTTATCTTTTCAATGATGTAGAGTCTAGTGAGTTGAAAAAAATTGCTAGTGAATTAGATACGACAGAAACAACCTTGAAAAATTCTACGAATGATTATTGGTGGAAAAAATTAACTGTCTACTATATGATTGACGATGCAGGGGTTGGTGTGAAAATTTTGACACCAAGTAAAGATGCTAATGACTTGTTGGAGCGAAAAATTGATGGATTGATTGAGAAATTTAAACACACTTATGCAAATGTAAAAATTGAAAAATTGGAAACCATCAACTCTAAAGAATTGAATGCAAACGGTGAGACAGCGCTTGGATTGAATGTGAAAAACTTGATTCTACGTTTAGCTGTTATTGGAGTAGTCTGTGTGATTTTGGTTGTGATGGGAAATGTATTGGTTTATCTCTTTAATCCAACAATCAATAGAGCAGGTGATTTTTCTCAATATCAAATTGATTTTGTAACAGAGATCACAACAATTGCCAACCTAGCAGATGTCTTGTCATACAAAAATGCTGGACAAGAATTGACTATTGTTAGCTCAAATAAAGCTATTCTAGATAAATTAAAACAAAATCAAGAGGCTTTGAAAGGAATGCATTTTGTAGATTTACAAGATGTACCATCTCTTTTAGAAAGAGATACCGTCCTTCTTGTTGAAGAATACGGAGTGACTCGTTATAAGAAATTTGAGCAAAGTCTTCAAATTCTTCGAAACTTAAATCGTTCTATCCTCGGTGTAGCAACCTTTAAACTATAAACTTTCTAATGTATTAGGTCTTCAAAGTTGGGCAAGAGCCGATTTTGAAGGCTTTTTCTATTTGTCTGCAGAAATTTTCTTTTATACTCAATGAAAATCAAAAAGCAAACTAGGAAGCTAGCCGTAGGCTGCTCAAAGCACCGCTTTGAGGTTGCAGATAAAGCTGACGTGGTTTGAAGAGATTTTCGAAGAGTATTAGAGTCTTCTACAGAAGTTACCCTATGGAAAATCTATCTCGACAGAGGAGCCTTCTTTTGATAAAATCGTAAAAATCTAGTATAATAGATAGAACTGAAAGTATGAGGTTACTAGCAATGAAAATGAAACAAATTAGTGATACAACTTTAAAAATCACGATGTCTTTAGAAGATTTGATGGATCGAGGAATGGAGATTGCTGACTTTCTCGTTCCTCAAGAAAAAACAGAAGAGTTCTTTTATGCCATCTTGGATGAGTTAGAGATGCCTGATAGCTTTCTAGATACAGGCATGTTGAGCTTCCGTGTGACTCCAAAACCTGATAAGGTAGATGTCTTTGTAACCAAATCAAAGATTGACCAAAATCTAGATTTTGAAGACTTGTCGGATTTACCAGATATGGAAGAATTGGCTCAAATGTCGCCGGATGAGTTTATTAAAACTTTAGAAAAAAGCATCGCGGATAAAACCAAAGATGATATCGAAGCCATTCAATCTCTAGAGCAAGTCGAAGCCAAGGAAGAAGAGCAGGAGCAGGCTGAACAAGAAGCTGAAAGCAAGAAAGAGCCCTACATCTACTACATCCTTTCTTTTGCTAAGTTGGCTGACTTGGTAGCTTTTGCCCAGACAGTGACTTTTGAGATGGAAACTTCTGAACTTTACAAGATGAACGAGCGCTATTATTTGACCATTCTAGTGGATATTGAAAACCATCCTAGTCCTTATCCAGCTTGGCTGTTGGCTCGTATGCGAGAGTTTGCGGACGATAGTGACATTAGTCGCTCAGTCTTGCAAGAGTATGGCCAAGTCTTGATGAATCACGATGCAGTGCTCAATTTGCAAAAGATTGGTTCATAATTTTAAAAATCAATTTTCATCTATCAAGAAAGACGAATCATGGGATTCGTTTTTTCTTTTCTAGATTGAAATAGTGATTTACTATAATAGGAATTTTCACAAAATTCTGTTATAATGGCTATATTAGAAAATTTCGAGGAGACAAATATGACAGTTAAAATTGCTTTACTAGGATTTGGTACCGTTGCAAGTGGTGTGCCTTTCCTCCTAAAGGAAAATGGAGAAAAAATCAATCAATCAGCACATTCAGAGATTGAAGTTGCCAAGGTGTTGGTCAAGGATGAAGATGAAAAGAATCGCTTGCTTGCAGCAGGGAATGACTTTAACTTTGTAACCAATGTGGATGACATTTTGTCAGATCAAGACATTACGATCGTAGTGGAATTGATGGGGCGTATCGAACCTGCTAAAACCTTTATCACTCGTGCCTTGGAAGCTGGAAAACACGTTGTTACTGCTAACAAGGACCTTTTGGCTGTCCATGGTGCAGAATTGTTAGAAATCGCTAAAGCTAACAAGGTAGCACTTTACTACGAAGCAGCAGTAGCTGGTGGGATTCCAATTCTTCGTACCTTGGCAAATTCCTTGGCTTCTGATAAAATCACGCGCGTGCTTGGAGTAGTCAACGGAACTTCTAACTTCATGATGACCAAGATGGTGGAAGAAGGCTGGTCTTACGATGATGCTCTTGCGGAAGCGCAACGTCTAGGATTTGCAGAAAGCGACCCGACAAATGACGTAGATGGGATTGATGCAGCCTACAAGATGGTGATTTTGAGCCAATTTGCCTTTGGCATGAAGGTTGCCTTTGATGATGTAGCTCACAAGGGAATTCGTAACATCACACCAGAAGACGTAGCTGTAGCCCAAGACTTGGGTTATGTAGTGAAATTGGTTGGTTCTATCGAGGAAACTTCTTCAGGAATTGCTGCAGAAGTGACTCCAACCTTCCTTCCTAAAGCGCATCCACTTGCCAGTGTAAATGGGGTAATGAACGCTGTCTTTGTAGAATCTATCGGTATCGGTGAGTCTATGTACTACGGACCAGGTGCTGGTCAAAAACCAACTGCAACAAGTGTTGTGGCGGATATTGTCCGTATCGTTCGTCGCCTGAATGATGGAACCATTGGCAAAGACTTCAACGAATATAGCCGTGACTTGGTCTTGGCAAATCCTGAGGATGTCAAAGCTAATTACTACTTCTCAATCTTGGCTCCAGACTCAAAAGGTCAGGTCTTGAAATTGGCTGAAATCTTCAATGCTCAAGATATTTCCTTCAAGCAAATTCTCCAAGATGGCAAAGAGGAGGACAAGGCGCGTGTCGTGATCATCACACACAAGATTAATAAAGCCCAGCTTGAAAATGTCTCAGCTGAATTGAAGAAGGTTTCAGAATTTGACCTCTTGAATACCTTCAAGGTGCTAGGAGAATAAGATGAAAATTATTGTACCTGCAACCAGTGCCAATATTGGGCCAGGTTTTGACTCGGTCGGTGTAGCTGTAACCAAGTATCTTCAAATTGAGGTATGTGAAGAACGAGATGAGTGGCTGATTGAACACCAGATTGGCAAATGGATTCCACATGACGAGCGCAATCTCTTGCTCAAAATCGCTTTGCAAATTGTACCAGACTTGCAACCAAGACGCTTGAAAATGACCAGTGATGTTCCCTTGGCGCGTGGTTTGGGTTCTTCTAGCTCGGTTATCGTTGCTGGGATTGAACTAGCCAACCAACTGGGTCAGCTAAACTTGTCGGATCATGAAAAATTGCAGTTGGCGACCAAGATTGAAGGGCATCCTGACAATGTGGCTCCAGCTATTTATGGTAATCTCGTTATTGCAAGTTCCGTTGAAGGGCAAGTCTCTGCTATCGTAGCAGACTTCCCAGAGTGTGATTTCCTAGCCTATATTCCAAACTATGAATTGCGTACTCGAGACAGCCGTGGCGTCTTACCTAAGAAATTGTCCTATAAGGAAGCTGTTGCAGCTAGTTCTATCGCCAATGTGGCGGTTGCGGCCTTGTTGGCAGGAGACATGGTGACAGCTGGGCAAGCAATCGAGGGAGACCTCTTCCACGAGCGCTATCGTCAGGACTTGGTGAGAGAATTTGCGACGATTAAGCAAGTAGCCAAAGAAAATGGTGCCTATGCAACCTATCTCTCTGGTGCTGGGCCGACAGTTATGGTTTTGGCTTCTCATGACAAGATGCCAACGATTAAGGCAGAATTGGAAAAGCAACCCTTCAAAGGAAAACTTCATGACTTGAAAGTTGATACCAAAGGTGTCCGTGTCGAAGCAAAATAAAGAATAGAAGATAGGATGGGGAAACTCTCGACCAGAGGGCTTCCTATCCTTTTTTTGAAAAGAAGTTTATACTTAATGAAAATCAAAGAGCAAACTAGGAAGCTAGCCGCAGGTTGCTCAAAGCACCGCTTTGAGGTTGTAGATAAAGCTGACGTGGTTTGAAGAGATTTTCGAAGAGTATTAGTTAAAAACTTGATAAAGGAGAAATAAAGATGGCAGAAATTTATCTAGCAGGTGGTTGTTTTTGGGGCCTAGAGGAATATTTTTCACGCATTTCTGGAGTGCTAGCAACCAGTGTTGGCTACGCTAATGGTCAAGTCGAAACGACCAATTACCAGCTGCTCAAGGAAACAGACCATGCAGAAACGGTTCAAGTGATTTACGATGAGAAGGTAGTCTCACTCAGAGAGATTTTACTTTATTATTTCCGTGTTATTGATCCATTATCAGTCAATCAACAAGGGAATGACCGTGGTCGCCAATATCGAACTGGGATTTATTACCAGGACGAAGCAGATTTGCCAGCTATCTACACAGTGGTGCAGGAGCAGGAGCGCATGCTGGGTCGAAAGATTGCAGTAGAGGTGGAGAAACTTCGCCACTACATTCTGGCTGAAGATTACCACCAAGACTATCTTAAGAAGAATCCTTCAGGTTACTGTCATATCGATGTGACCGATGCTGATAAGCCATTGATTGATGCCTCTAACTATGAAAAGCCTAGTCAAGAGGTGTTAAAGGGCAGTTTATCTGAAGAATCCTATCGTGTTACCCAAGAAGCTGCTACAGAGGCTCCATTTACCAATGCCTATGACCAAACCTTTGAAGAAGGAATTTATGTAGATATCACGACAGGTGAGCCACTCTTTTTTGCCAAGGATAAGTTTGCCTCAGGATGTGGTTGGCCAAGTTTTAGCCGTCCGATTTCCAAGGAATTGATTCATTATTACAAGGATCTCAGTCATGGAATGGAGCGAATTGAGGTTCGTTCTCGGTCGGGGAATGCTCACTTGGGCCATGTTTTCACAGATGGACCGCGTGAGTTTGGTGGCCTCCGTTACTGTATCAATTCTGCTTCCTTGCGCTTTGTGGCCAAGGATGAGATGGAAAAAGCAGGATATGGCTATCTACTGCCATACTTAAACAAATAAATCAGAGATGGTGGGTGCTTCCCACTTTCTTCATTTCTAGAAAACGAATAGAAGGGATTTATGAAACACTTACTATCTTACTTTAAACCCTACTTCAAGGAATCGATTTTAGCACCTTTGTTCAAGCTACTTGAAGCTGTGTTTGAGCTCTTAGTTCCTATGGTGATTGCTGGGATTGTTGACCAATCCTTGCCCCAGAAAAATCAAGGTCATCTCTGGATACAGATTGGTTTGCTTCTTATCTTTGCAGTAATTGGTGTTGTAGTAGCTTTAATAGCCCAGTTCTACTCAGCTAAGGCTGCGGTTGGATTTGCCAAAGAATTGACAGACGATCTTTATCGTCATATTCTTTCCTTGCCTAAGGACAGCAGAGACCGTTTGACAGCTTCTAGCTTGGTCACTCGCTTGACTTCGGATACCTACCAGATTCAGACTGGGATCAATCAATTCCTGCGTCTCTTTTTGCGAGCGCCTATTATCGTTTTTGGTGCCATTTTTATGGCTTATCGAATCTCAGATGAGATGACTCTCTGGTTCTTGGTCATGGTTGTCATTTTGACCGTCGTCATTGTAGGCCTTTCTCGGTTAGTCAATCCTCTCTACAGTAGTCTGAGAAAGAAAACGGACCAACTAGTTCAGGAAACACGCCAGCAATTACAAGGAATGCGGGTTATTCGTGCTTTTGGACAAGAAAAACGAGAGTTACAGATTTTTCAAACTCTTAACCAAGTCTATGCTAGATTACAAGAAAAGACAGGTTTCTGGTCTAGTTTATTAACACCTCTGACCTATCTGATTGTTAATGGAACCCTCCTTATTATTATCTGGCAAGGCTATATTTCTATTCAGGGAGGATTGCTAAGTCAAGGTGCTCTCATTGCCCTTATTAATTATCTCCTACAGATCTTGGTGGAATTGGTCAAGCTAGCCATGCTGATAAATTCTCTCAATCAGTCCTATATCTCTACCAAGCGAATCGAGGAAGTTTTTGCTGAGGCTCCAGAAGACATCCACTCAGAGTTAGAACAAAAGCAAGCTACCAGTAATCAGGTTTTACAAGTTCAAGAACTGACCTTTACCTATCCTGATGCGGCCCAGCCTTCTCTGAGAGACATTTCCTTTGATATGCAGCAAGGGCAAATCCTTGGTATCATTGGGGGAACAGGTTCTGGTAAATCAAGCTTAGTACAACTCATCCTTGGACTTTATCCACCAGACAAGGGGAGCATAGACCTTTATCGAGATGGATCTAGTCCTCGTAATCTTGAGCAGTGGCGGTCTTGGATTGCCTATGTGCCCCAAAAGGTCGAACTCTTTAAAGGAACCATTCGTTTCAACTTGACTCTAGGTTTAGATCAAGAAGTAACTGACCAAGAACTCTGGCAGGCCTTGGAAATTGCGCAAGCTAAGGATTTTGTCAGTGAAAAGGAAGGACTCTTGGATGCCCTAGTTGAGGCAGGAGGGCGAAATTTCTCGGGCGGTCAAAAACAAAGGCTGTCTATTACTCGCGCAGTCTTGCGCCAAGCTCCATTTCTCATCCTAGATGATGCGACCTCGGCACTGGACACTATTACTGAGTCTAAGCTCTTGAAAGCTATCCGAGAAAATCTGCCAAATACAAGTTTAATCTTGATCTCTCAACGAACCTCGACTTTACAGATGGCTGACAAGATTCTCCTCTTGGAAAAAGGTGAGTTACTAGCTATCGGCAAGCACGAGGACTTGATGAAATCAAGTCAAGTCTATCGTGAAATCAATGCATCCCAACATGGAAAGGAGGGCTAGTATGAGACGACAAACTGCAAGTCAAACACTCTCACGTTTGGCTAAGGATTTAGCAAGCCATCCCTTCCTCCTTTTCCTAGCCTTTCTAGGAACTATTGCCCAAGTTGGCTTATCAATCTACCTACCTATTTTGATTGGGCAGGTCATCGACCAAATCCTAGTGACTGGCTCTTCACAAGTTTTTTGGCAAATTTTCATTCAAATGATCTTGGTGGTGATTGGGAATACTCTTGTGCAATGGATCAATCCTCTCCTCTATAATCGCCTAATTTTCTCTTATACCAAAGACTTGCGAGAGAGAATCATCCATAAACTCCATCGTTTACCGATTGCCTTTGTGGATCGGCAAGGCAGTGGAGAAATGGTCAGTCGTGTAACCACTGACATCGAACAGTTGGCAGCTGGCTTGACCATGATTTTTAACCAATTTTTCATTGGTGTCTTGATGATTTTGGTTAGTATTCTAGCCATGCTTCAGATTCATCTCCTCATGACTCTCTTAGTCTTGCTGTTGACGCCACTATCCATGGTGATTTCACGATTCATTGCCAAACGCTCCTATCATCTATTTCAGAAGCAAACAGAGACGCGGGGAATTCAGACTCAGTTGATTGAAGAATCGTTGAGCCAGCAGACCATTATCCAGTCCTTTAATGCTCAGGCAGAATTTATCCAAAGACTGCGTGAGGCTAATGACAACTATGCAGGTTATTCGCAGTCAGCCATCTTTTATTCTTCAACGGTCAATCCTTCGACTCGCTTTGTCAATGCGCTCATTTATGCGCTTCTAGCTGGAGTGGGAGCTTATCGTATCATGATGGGGTCCACCTTGACCATTGGGCGTTTAGTGACTTTTTTGAACTATGTCCAGCAGTACACTAAGCCATTTAACGATATTTCTTCAGTGCTAGCTGAGTTGCAAAGTGCTCTCGCTTGCGCAGAGCGTGTCTATGCTGTCTTAGAAAGTCCTGAGGTGGCTGAAACAGGTAAGGAAGTCTTGACCAGTGACCAAGTTAAGGGAGCTATTTCCTTTAAACATGTCTCTTTTGGCTACCATCCTGAAAAGATTTTGATTAAGGATTTATCTATTGATATTCCAGCTGGTAGCAAGGTTGCTATTGTTGGTCCGACAGGTGCTGGAAAATCAACTCTAATCAATCTCCTTATGCGTTTTTATCCTATTAATTCAGGAGATATCTTGCTGGATGGTCGTTCCATTTACGACTATACCCGATCGTCATTGAGGCAGCAGTTTGGCATGGTGCTCCAAGAAACCTGGCTTAAGCAAGGGACTATTCATGACAATATTACCTTTGGCAATCCTGATACCAGTCGGGAGCAGGTGATTGCTGCTGCCAAAGCAGCCAATGCAGACTTTTTCATCCAACAGTTACCTCAAGGCTATGATACCAAGTTGGAAAATGCTGGAGAATCTCTTTCTGTTGGTCAAGCCCAGCTTTTGACCATCGCGCGTGTCTTTCTGGCTATTCCAAAGATTCTTATCTTAGACGAGGCGACATCCTCCATCGATACGCGGACAGAAGTGCTGGTACAGGATGCCTTTGCCAAACTCATGAAGGGGCGTACAAGCTTTATCATCGCCCACCGTTTGTCAACCATTCAGGATGCGGATCTGATTCTAGTCTTGGTGGATGGTGACATCGTGGAGCATGGCAATCATCAGGATCTCATGGCTAGAAAGGGCAAGTATTACCAAATGCAAAAAGCTGCAGCTTTTAGCTCTGAATAGTCATTTCTAATTTCGAACTCCTATGGACAAAAAAAGTTGCCTTCGGGTGACTTTTTTGTTACAATAGCTAGAAAAAAATCAAGGCCTTAGAAGGAGAAAAACAATGAAAGTCTATCAGCATGTAAATATCGTGACTTGTGATCAAGATTTCCATGTTTATCTAGATGGAATCTTAGCCGTTAAGGATTCTCAAATCGTCTATGTTGGTCAAGAGAAGTCAGAGATTTTAGAGCAAGCTGAGCAGATTATAGACTATCAGGGAGCCTGGATTATGCCTGGTTTGGTTAATTGCCACACACATTCTGCTATGACAGGATTGAGAGGAATTCGGGATGACAGCAATCTCCATGAATGGCTCAATGACTATATTTGGCCTGCAGAAGCTGAGTTTACTCCAGACATGACTACCAAAGCGGTCAAAGAAGCGCTGACAGAAATGCTCCAGTCAGGAACAACAACCTTTAATGATATGTATAATCCCAATGGTGTGGATATTGAGCGGATTTATCAGGCAGTGAAAGATTCCAAGATGCGTTGTTATTTCTCACCGACCCTCTTTTCTTCAGAGGCAGAGACGACTGCTGAAACTATAAGCAGAACTCGTGCAATCATTGAGGCAATTATTGGATATAAAAATCCAAATTTCAAGGTGATGGTAGCCCCACATTCTCCCTACAGCTGTAGTAGAGACTTGCTGGAAGAAAGTTTAGACATGGCAAAAGAGCTTGCTATTCCAATCCATATCCACGTGGCGGAGACCAAGGAGGAGTCAGGAATTATCCTGAAACGATACGGCAAACGTCCCCTTGCTTTTCTAGAAGAATTGGGTTACTTAGCTCATCCGTCTGTCTTTGCTCATGGGGTCGAACTAAACGAGCGAGAAATTGAACGTTTAGCAATCTCTCAAGTGGCAATTGCCCACAATCCTATCAGTAACCTTAAACTGGTATCAGGAATTGCTCCAATTATCCAACTCCAAAAAGCAGGAGTGGCTGTGGGAATTGCGACAGATTCAGTTGCTTCCAACAACAATCTTGATATGTTTGAGGAAGGACGGACAGCAGCTCTTCTTCAGAAGATGAATAGCGGAGATGCCAGTCAATTCCCTATCGAAACAGCTCTCAAGGCACTGACAATCGAAGGGGCTAAGGTCCTAGGGATGGAACATCAGATAGGAAGTTTGGAAGTTGGCAAGCAAGCAGATTTTCTGGTTATTCAACCACAAGGGAAAATCCATCTCCAACCTCAGGAAAGTATGTTATCTCATCTGGTTTATGCAGTCAAATCCAGTGATGTAGATGATGTTTATATCGCCGGAGAACAGGTTGTTAAGCAAGGTCAAGTCTTGACAGTAGAACTCTAAAAGAAGAAGCGCGAAAAAAGTTTAAAAAAAGTTTGCAAAAATCTTGCATTCTTTTTTTGACTATGCTATACTTATATACGGTTTGAAAAAACTGCCTAAGACAGTAGGGGAGCTCGACTCATAAGTATCCTACCGAGGACAAAACGTATCATGTAAAAAGAAGCGTATTGTACTTTCGTGTCTAGGTTTGGGCGCGTTTTTCTTTTGGAAAAATTCCCCAAGCAAAATAATAACGGAGGTGAACACACTAATGAGTGAAGCAATTATTGCTAAAAAAGCGGAACTAGTTGACGTAGTAGCTGAAAAAATGAAAGCTGCTGCATCTATCGTCGTTGTAGACGCTCGTGGTTTGACAGTTGAGCAAGATACAGTTCTTCGTCGTGAGCTTCGTGGAAGCGAAGTTGAGTATAAAGTGATTAAAAACTCAATCTTGCGTCGTGCAGCTGAAAAAGCTGGTCTTGAAGATCTTGCATCTGTATTTGTTGGACCATCTGCAGTAGCATTTTCTAACGAAGATGTTATCGCACCAGCGAAAATCTTGAACGACTTTTCTAAAAACGCTGAAGCACTTGAAATAAAAGGTGGTGCAATCGAAGGCGCTGTCGCATCTAAAGAAGAGATTCTTGCACTTGCAACTCTTCCAAACCGCGAAGGACTTCTTTCTATGCTCCTTTCTGTACTTCAAGCGCCAGTGCGCAACGTTGCTCTTGCAGTCAAAGCGGTTGCAGAAAGCAAAGAAGACGCAGCTTAATCTTAAGCTACGCAGCGTAGCCTAGCTACGAAAATATATTATAAATTTAAAACATATTTGGAGGAAATAACAATGGCATTGAACATTGAAAACATTATTGCTGAAATTAAAGAAGCTTCAATCCTTGAATTGAACGACCTTGTAAAAGCTATCGAAGAAGAATTTGGTGTAACTGCAGCTGCTCCTGTAGCTGTTGCTGCAGCTGGTGCTGCTGACGCTGGTGCTGCTAAAGATTCATTCGACGTTGAATTGACATCTGCAGGCGACAAAAAAGTTGGCGTTATCAAAGTTGTACGTGAAATCACAGGTCTTGGACTTAAAGAAGCTAAAGAACTTGTTGACGGTGCACCAGCACTTGTTAAAGAAGGCGTTGCAACTGCAGAAGCTGAAGAAATCAAAGCTAAATTGGAAGAAGCTGGAGCTTCAGTTACTCTTAAATAATAGAGTAACTACATTAGTAGCTTAAAAACATGATTAAACCGCTATTCTTAGGAGTAGCGGTTTTCTTTTTTTCTATTCATGGGGCACAAATGGGGCACAAATCACTTATAAATTTTATCCAGGACATCAACAACTTATATAGGGGATTGCTCCAAAGATAATAATTTATAAGTATGAGTTGCCTTTTCAACAAAGGGGTTATATAATAGTAATATAGGTATGGAAGATTAATCTTATAATTTATAGTTTTCATTTTAGAGGAGAAAAGATGGCATTAAATTTGTTTGATGTTATTCGTTATGAAGGTGAAGATACAAGGAATATACTTGCTTGGAGACATCCTAAAACGAATATCAAGATAGGAGCAACTGTAATTGTAAACCCTGGTCAGTGTGCTATATTGTTTTCAAATGGAAGAGCAGTAACTACTTATGATGCTGGTAAACATAAGATTGAAGGATATGATATTCAAGTAGTTTCAGGAATAAAAAACTTTCTAAGTGGAGGTATTTCGTCTGACTCATTGTTTTTGTGGTTTGTGAATATGTATGATTTACAACCGATTGGATGGGGAACTTCTTCTCCTATAATGGTTCGAGATCCAGAAAGTGATATTCCTGTAGAATTGAAAATACATGGGAATTTCATTCCTCGAATTGTAGACTTAGAAGCTTTTATATTAGAATTTATGCCAAGTCACCCCGATATTATAACAGCTCCTATTTTACAAAAACGCTTTAGACAAACTGTTAGTGGGTTGATTAGTTCAGCTATTTCACAAGTAATATACAACCATAAGATTCCAATTCTTGATATTGAGATGCACAGTTTTGATATGTCTGTTGCTTTGTCAGCTATTTTATCCAGCCATTTTTCTAAATATGGAATTAGTATTGAGGAATTTAACATTGAGGCTTTAAAGGTAAATCAGAATAGCAATGGATATAGAGAAATCTTTAAATTCCACAAGCAAATTTTGGAAGCCAAAAGCAAGCAGGCTGGTCGAGATATTGAAGAGTATACTTATCAAGAAGAGAGACAATTTAATCTTTTAGAAGAGGCAGCAAAAAATAATGATTCTGCAGGAAATCTAATGGGAGCAGGCGTGGAAATAGCTATGGGACTTTCCTTGGGAGCTAAATTTAGCAACTTGGTGGATCAGATTGAAGATAGGAATTCATTTGACAAAGATGTTAATCAGCATCAAACTGACCTCAAAGGAGAAACAGGCTTAGCTATGTTTTGTAGCCAATGCGGGACTGCTTTTTTGGAAGGAGCAAACTTCTGTTCTAATTGCGGGCACGAAAGATAGTTCAAATTATTGGAAAAATCATTTTTATATCAATCTAGTTTAAGTATTATCTTTAATCTTTGATTTTTTGTATTTTCAAATTTACTTTTGTTTTATTTGGGAAGTCTGGTATTGCCAGAATTTCCCTTTTTCTTAGAAATCTGAAAACTAAGATTTCTTTGTTTGTATTTTTAAATCATTCAATTTATGTAATTCTAAGTATGGAAATGTATGAATAAATACAAAGGGTCATGAAGAGTATTTGGAAATTTTTTAAGAGAGTAAGGGATTTACTTAGACAAGTTCTATGACAGGAGGATATTGTAGATGTACCAAGTGTTTCGTTTATTAAGTATACTTTTTATGGGATTGACAAGTGCAACATTTTTTATTTCACTATGGACCGTAACTCTATTTCTAGAACATGGTGAGCCGATTTTCTCAATATTGATTCCTATTATTTTTTCTTTATCAGGTTTCTTTTTGTCTTCCTTTGCATTTTATAGCTTCGGTGTTTTAGAAAATATAAAAATTAAAGTCAAAGCTTTGGATGAGATATATAATGGAAAAGCTCTTTATAGAGAGCATATAGCAACTAGAGGAGAAGATAGGTGAAGCAGTATATTAAGAATAATTGGAAAAAAGGCTTTCATTGGTTAATTTCGAATATAGTAATACTCTGTTTTGTAGTTTTATCACTTGCAATCTTTTCTCTAGAAGATGGACCAAGAATCTTTATATTGAAAAATCTTGATTTTATAATTTTGGCAAAGTTTGTGGGCATTCCTATTGTGATCAGCTTTTTATTTTTAACATTTCAAAATTTACCCTATGTAATAGTTGCCTTAATTATTTTATACTTGTTTCGAGAAACAATTAAAGATTCCTTTTCCTTAAAGAAATTAAAACAGAAGAATTTACTTCAAATGCTTGTTTTAATCATTTTATCATCATTTTTTGAATATGAAAAATCTAGGGAATGGTCTATTCGATTTTTATTTCTTTTAGTTCCTTGGTATTTGCTTGGTGTGATTTTAATTTTGGTAATGACTTATTGTGAGTCTAGGAGACAAGAAGAAGTCAAGAAACGAAATCAAATACAAGCTTTATTCACTTTATTTGAAAAGCACCAGATTAACAAAAATACATATCCCGTTATTTGTCCATCATGTAGTGGTGAGAATCTGCTTGATCTAGGGCAAGGTAAATCATGTGATTATTGTGGTGCATGGTTATCTAGAAAGGAAATATAAATGAGACGATATCGTTTAATCATTTCCAAGGTTGTTTATCCTATAGTATCTTTCATATGTATTGTCACCGGATTGAAATTTTATCAGTACATTGATAACTACATAAGATGGATTTTAGGAAAAAAAGAAGGTTTACTTTATGATTTCTACTTTATGTGGCTTTTAATAATTACAATTTTGTTTGTTTTATTTTTCCTATTTTTGCTTATATCATCTTTTTTATTTTTGAAACAGCCGCGTATGAAACAATATGATAAAGCTTTGATAACAGTTCTTAAGTTTGAAGAACAAGGTGAAGATGTTATTGAAATTAAAGGGAAAGAATTGCGAGATGAGTTATCTTATAAATTATCAGCAAAACGTGTTTATTGTCCTACTTGTCATAAGCCAACAGATGGAGTCATTGGAACTGAATTGACCTGTGCAACTTGCAGTAAAACTTTTATAGTTTCTTGATTTTAAGATAATCGAAATGCTATTATCTTATAGCTATTTTGATATTGTTTCTAAAACCTAGCAAGTTTATTTTCTTTAAAACACAAAAAGCAACAACTGTCTAGCTGTTGCTTTTTGTTAACTTTTTTCAAGTATTAAACAATACCTTGTGCGATCATAGCATTTGCTACATTTTCAAAGGCAGCAATGTTTGCTCCTGCAAGGTAGTCTTTATCAAGACCGTATGTTTCTGAAGTTGTTTTAGCTGTGTTGAAGATGTTTGTCATGATGTCTTTGAGACGGCCATCAACTTCTTCACGAGTCCATGAAAGGCGAAGACTGTTTTGGCTCATTTCAAGGGCTGAAACGGCTACACCACCAGCGTTGGCAGCTTTGGCAGGTCCGTAGAAGATACCATTTTCTTTGTAGACTTTGATGGCATCAAGGTCGCTTGGCATATTGGCACCTTCAGAGACACAGATAACTCCTTGAGCAACTAAACGTTTAGCTGCTTCACCGTTGATTTCGTTTTGAGTCGCACATGGAAGAGCGATGTCATAGTTTCCAGCGTAAGTCCATACAGAACCTTCATGGTATGTCGCGGTTGCTTTCTCAGCAGCATACTCAGTCAAACGAGCGCGACGTTTTTCTTTAACATCAACCAATAGATCAAAGTCGATACCATTTTCATCGATGACATAACCATTTGAATCAGATACAGAGATAACAGTTGCACCAAGTTCAGTCGCTTTTTGAAGAGCGTATTGAGCAACGTTACCAGAACCTGAAATAACCACTTTCTTACCAGCAAAGCTGTTACCGTTAGCTTTAAGCATTTCTTCAGTGTAGTAAACCAAACCGTAACCAGTTGCTTCTGGACGAATCAAACTACCACCAAATCCAAGAGGTTTACCAGTCAAGACACCAGCATCAAATTGGTTAAGACGCTTGTATTGACCATAAAGGTAACCAATTTCACGTCCACCAACACCGATATCACCAGCAGGTACGTCAAGTGATGGGCCGATGTATTTTTGCAATTCAGTCATGAAGCTTTGGCAGAAGCGCATCACTTCAGCATCTGTTTTACCTTTAGGATCGAAGTCTGATCCACCTTTACCTCCACCGATAGGAAGTCCAGTTAAGACGTTTTTAAAGATTTGTTCAAATCCGAGGAATTTTAAAATCCCTTGGTTTACAGTTGGGTGGAAACGAAGTCCGCCTTTGTATGGTCCAACAGCTGAGTTGAATTGAACACGGTAACCACGGTTTACTTGAATTTTTCCATCACGGTCAACCCAAGGAACACGGAAAGAAATCACGCGTTCTGGCTCAGTGATACGTGCCAAGATATTTTCTTCGATATACTCAGGGTGTTTTTCAAATACAGGTTCTAAAGTGTTGAAAAATTCTTCAACAGCTTGGAGGAATTCAGCCTCGTGCCCGTTACGAGCTTTCACAGTTTCAAACACGCTTTGGATATATTCTTTAGCAGATGTCATATCGTTCTCCTTAAATTCTAATTTAATTATGTGTGTCATTATAGCAGAATTTTTTTTAACTGTAAAGAGAAAAAACAAAAATTTTCTAAAAATTCTATCAATTTAGTTTTGATATTTAGTTTTGAGACTTTTTGAAAGTAGATAAAAAACGAACGATTTTCTTATAAATGACTTTCTCAAAGAGAAAATCTGAAAATGTGTTATAATATTAGCAATAAAAGGAATCTGGAGGATCAGAATCATGGTATCAACGAAAACGCAAATTGCTGGTTTTGAGTTTGACAATTGTTTGATGAATGCAGCAGGTGTGGCTTGTATGACGATAGCAGAGTTAGAGGGCGTTAAAAACTCAGCGGCAGGAACTTTTGTGACCAAGACAGCGACCTTGGACTTTCGTCAGGGGAATCCTGAGCCACGCTACCAAGATGTTCCACTTGGTTCCATCAACTCTATGGGATTACCGAATAATGGCTTAGACTATTATTTGGACTATCTTTTGGATTTGCAGGAAAAAGAGCCAAATAGAACTTTCTTCTTATCTCTAGTCGGCATGTCTCCAGAGGAAACCCATACTATCTTGAAAAAAGTCCAAGAGAGTGAGTTTCGTGGTCTGACTGAGCTAAACCTCTCCTGTCCTAATGTTCCAGGTAAACCTCAGATTGCCTATGATTTTGAGACAACAGATCGGATTTTGGCAGAAGTATTTGCCTACTTTACCAAACCTCTGGGAATTAAATTGCCACCATATTTTGACATTGTTCACTTTGACCAAGCGGCAGCTATTTTCAACAAGTATCCGCTCAAGTTTGTCAACTGCGTTAACTCTATCGGAAACGGCCTTTATATAGAAGATGAGTCTGTTGTTATTCGTCCTAAAAATGGTTTCGGTGGCATTGGTGGGGAGTATATCAAACCAACCGCTCTAGCCAATGTACATGCCTTCTACCAACGCTTAAACCCTCAAATCCAAATCATCGGAACAGGTGGCGTTTTGACTGGTCGTGATGCTTTTGAACATATCCTCTGTGGAGCAAGTATGGTGCAGGTGGGAACCACCCTTCACAAAGAAGGAGTTGGTGCTTTTGACCGCATTACCAATGAACTGAAAGCAATCATGGCGGAAAAAGGGTACGAAAACCTAGAAGATTTCCGTGGGAAATTGCGCTATATTGACTAAATTAAATCGAAAAATCAGAAGAAAGGAGAGAAGATGCTAGCCATTGAAGAAAGTCAGAAGTTGACTTTATCAAATTTACCGAGTCTGAGCCTATTTACAGGGACAGACCAGGGTCAGTTTGAAGTTATGAAGAGTCAAGTGTTGAAACAGATTGGCTATGATTCTGCTGACCTCAACTTTGCCTACTTTGATATGAAAGAAGTAGTTTACAAAGATGTAGAACTGGAGTTGGTCAGCCTTCCTTTCTTTGCGGATGAGAAAATCGTGATATTGGATCATTTTGTCGATGTCACGACTGCTAAAAAGCGCTTTTTGACAGATGATGAGCTTAAGTCATTTGAGGAATACCTTGACAATCCTTCACCAACAACCAAGTTGTTAATCTTTGCAGAAGGAAAGCTGGATAGTAAAAGACGGTTGGTTAAATTACTTAAGCGTGATGCCAAGGTCTTTGATGCAGTAGAAGCCAAAGAACAAGAATTGCGCCAGTATTTCCAAAAGTGGAGTCAGAAAGAAGGTCTGCAATTTACCAATCATTCTTTTGAAAATCTCCTCATCAAGTCGGGTTTTCAATTTAGCGAAATCCAGAAAAATCTCCTCTTTTTACAGTCCTATAAGTCAGATGGGGTGATTGAGGAAAAGGACATTGTCGAGGCAATTCCCAAGACCTTGCAGGACAATATTTTTGATTTAACTCAGTTTATTCTGACTAAAAAGATGAACCAGGCGCGAGATTTGGTTAGAGACTTGACCTTGCAAGGGGAAGACGAAATTAAGCTCATAGCTGTCATGCTAGGACAATTTCGGACTTTTACTCAGGTGAAAATTTTATCGGACTCTGGCCAAACAGAATCTCAGATTGCAAGTAGTTTAGGCAGCTTTCTCGGACGCAATCCCAATCCATATCAAATCAAGTTTGCGCTGAGAGATGCGCGAGGACTTTCCTTGAGCTTTTTGAAGCAAGCTATTTCTTATTTGATTGAGACAGACTATCAGATTAAAACAGGTCTTTATGAAAAAGGTTTCCTTTTTGAAAAGGCACTCTTACAGATTGCTAGTCAGGTCAATTGATACTATCTGAAAAATTTTTTAACCCGCGTCAGGATTATCTTGTCGTGGGTTTCTTGCTGATTTTATTCGAAAGTATCTCAGTGAATTTCTTATCTATAAGCAAAAAACTTGAAAAAAGTGAATGTTTGCGTTATCATTTTCATATAGAAAGAAAAAGAGGTATTACAGATGGCTATTATCTTACCAGATCTTCCATATGCATACGACGCTTTGGAACCATACATCGATGCGGAAACAATGCACTTGCACCATGACAAACACCATCAAACTTATGTCAACAATGCTAATGCAGCTCTTGAAAAACACCCTGAGATCGGTGAAGACCTTGAAGCCTTGCTTGCTGATGTAGAATCTATCCCAGCTGATATCCGTCAAGCGCTTATCAACAATGGTGGTGGACACTTGAACCACGCTCTTTTCTGGGAATTGATGACTCCTGAGAAAACAGCTCCTTCAGCAGAACTTGCAGCAGCAATCGATGCAACATTTGGTTCATTTGAAGACTTCCAAGCAGCCTTCACTGCAGCAGCAACAACTCGTTTTGGTTCTGGCTGGGCATGGTTGGTTGTCAACAAAGAAGGTAAACTTGAAGTGACTTCAACAGCAAACCAAGACACACCAATCTCAGAAGGTAAAAAACCAATCTTGGGCTTGGACGTTTGGGAACATGCTTACTACGTGAAATACCGCAACGTGCGTCCTGACTACATTAAAGCTTTCTTCTCAGTAATCAACTGGAATAAAGTAGATGAATTGTATGCAGCTGCTAAATAATGATAGTTGGAGGGAAGAATTGTTCTTCTCTTTTTAAGGTTATATTATTTGGTCTGACAAAATCGTCAGACTTTTTTCATTTTTATGAGAAACGTGCTAACTGCTAGAAATTATGGTAGAATAAAGTATTAAGTAATCGTGGAAAAAGGATATCTATGCGAAAAGAAATTGCACCTGAATTATACAACTATAACAAGTTTCCTGGTCCTGAGTTTCATTTACACGGGGACAAGGTTGAAACGGAAGGGATAGCTTTTTCCTTGGTGGAAAATATCAAGGATGCCTTTGATGTGACGGCTTTTAATCAGCGTTTCTCAGAAGTCTTAACCAAGTTTGATTATATCGTGGGAGACTGGAGCAACGAACAGCTTCGCCTACGAGGTTTTTACAAGGATGATCGAACAGAAGAAAAACTAGAAAAAATCAGTCGTTTACAAGACTACCTTTTAGAGTATTGTAGTTATGGTTGTGCCTATTTTGTCTTAGAAAATGAAGCCCCTAAGCGAGCATCGTTTGACAAGAAAATGCGTAAGAAGGAAGAAGAACCACCTTCTAGAAAAGGAAAGAAACCGGCTCAAACCAAACGAAAACCGAATGCAGATAAGAAAAATAGACGTCGTCAGAAAGACCAGCATTCTCAGAAAGAGGACAAGGGGCAACGTCATTTTGTCATTCGTCAGAAGTGAGTAGAGAATAAGGAGAAGAAATGAAACCGTCAATTTATAGTTTAACACGTCAAACCATGCAGGAATGGGTTTTGGAGCAAGGAGAAAAGAAATTCCGTGCAGACCAAATTTGGGAATGGCTTTACCGTAAACGTGTCCAGTCATTTGAAGAGATGACCAACCTGTCAAAGGATTTGATTGCTAAGCTTAATGACCAGTTTGTGGTCAATCCCTTGAAACAACGTATCGTTCAAGAGTCTGCTGATGGGACAGTTAAATATCTTTTTGAATTGCCAGATGGAATGCTGATTGAGACAGTACTCATGCGTCAACACTATGGTTTGTCAGTCTGTGTGACCACTCAGGTCGGCTGTAATATCGGTTGTACCTTCTGTGCTTCTGGTTTGATTAAGAAGCAACGTGACCTCAATAATGGAGAAATCGTAGCGCAAATCATGCTGGTTCAGAAATACTTTGATGAGCGTGGTCAGGACGAACGCGTCAGCCATATTGTTGTCATGGGAATTGGTGAACCATTTGATAACTACAACAATGTCTTGAATTTCGTTCGTACTATCAATGATGACAAGGGAATGGCCATCGGTGCTCGTCACATTACGGTTTCAACCTCAGGTTTGGCCCATAAAATTCGTGATTTTGCTAATGAAGGAGTTCAGGTCAATCTTGCCGTTTCCCTTCATGCACCTAATAATGAACTGCGCTCAAGCATCATGAAGATTAACCGTGCCTTTCCGATTGAAAAACTCTTTGCTGCTATTGAGTACTACATTGAGACAACTAATCGTCGTGTAACCTTTGAGTACATCATGCTCAATGAAGTTAATGACGGTGTAGAACAAGCCTTGGAATTGGCTGAATTGCTCAAGAACATCAAGAAATTGTCTTATGTAAACTTGATTCCTTATAACCCAGTTAGTGAGCATGACCAATACAGCCGTAGTCCTAAAGAGCGCGTTCTGGCCTTCTATGATACGCTTAAGAAAAAAGGGGTTAACTGTGTGGTTCGTCAAGAGCACGGTACAGATATTGATGCAGCTTGTGGACAATTGCGCTCTAATACAATGAAACGTGACCGCCAGAAAGCAGTCGCAGCAGTCAATCCTTAATGATGAAGAAAAATTATAATCATGTTTTGGTCTGGGGAGTCATTTTCTATAGCATTTGCATTGTCTATTTTTGCTTTACTCCTCAAGAACATTCTCCCGTGGGAGTGGAAACTCCAGGTATTCAGCATCTTGGACGCCTGGTTTTTCTTTTGACTCCTTTCAATTCTCTCTGGAAACTGGGCCAAGTGAGTGATGTGGGACAATTATGTTGGCTTTTTCTACAAAATATCCTTAATGTCTTCTTACTTTTTCCTTTGGTGTTTCAACTCCTTTATCTCTTTCCAAACTTGCGGAAAACAAGAAAAGTGCTCTTTTTCAGTTTTCTAGTGAGTCTTGGAATCGAGTGTACGCAGTTAGTCTTGGACTTTTTCTTTGATTTTAATCGCGTCTTTGAAATTGATGATTTGTGGACCAATACCTTGGGTGGCTATCTGGCTTGGCTTCTCTATAACCGATTACATAATACTCAATGAAAATCAAAGAGCAAACTAGGAAGCTAGCCGCAGGCTGTACTTGAGTACGGCAAGGTGAAGCTGACGTGGTTTGAATTTGATTTTCGAAGAGTATAAAAACAAGATAAGGAATTAAAATGAGTATTTTAGAAGTTAAAAATCTGAGTCACGGTTTTGGTGACCGTGCAATTTTTGAAGATGTGTCCTTCCGTCTCCTCAAGGGAGAACATATCGGTCTGGTCGGTGCTAATGGTGAAGGGAAATCGACCTTTATGAGCATTGTGACTGGTAAAATGCTGCCAGATGAAGGGAAGGTTGAATGGTCCAAATATGTGACCGCTGGTTACTTGGATCAGCACTCTGTCCTTGCTGAAGGGCAGTCGGTGCGTGATGTTCTCCGTACGGCCTTTGATGAGCTATTCAAAGCTGAAGCTCGTATCAATGACCTTTATATGGAAATGGCTGAAGATGGAGCGGACGTTGATGCTCTCATGGAAGAAGTTGGCGAACTTCAAGACCGTTTAGAGAGTCGTGATTTCTATACCTTGGATGCTAAAATTGATGAAGTAGCGCGTGCCCTTGGTGTCATGGACTTTGGCATGGATACAGATGTAACCTCTTTGTCAGGTGGGCAAAGAACCAAGGTACTTTTGGCTAAACTCCTCCTTGAAAAGCCCGATATCTTGCTTTTGGACGAGCCGACCAACTACTTGGATGCTGAGCATATTGACTGGCTCAAGCGCTATCTCCAAAACTATGAGAATGCCTTTGTTCTTATTTCACACGATATTCCATTCCTGAACGATGTGATTAATATTGTCTATCATGTGGAAAATCAACAGTTGACGCGTTACTCTGGTGACTACTACCAGTTCCAAGAAGTCTATGCGATGAAGAAATCTCAGCTAGAGGCAGCCTACGAACGTCAGCAAAAAGAAATTGCGGATCTCAAGGACTTCGTGGCTCGAAACAAAGCGCGCGTTGCAACACGAAACATGGCCATGTCCCGCCAGAAGAAATTGGATAAGATGGATATTATCGAACTGCAAAGTGAGAAACCAAAACCATCCTTTGATTTCAAACCGGCTCGTACACCAGGGCGCTTTATTTTCCAAGCCAAGGATTTGCAAATTGGTTATGATCGTCCTCTGACCAAGCCTTTAAATCTTACCTTTGAACGTAATCAAAAGGTTGCTATTATCGGGGCAAATGGTATCGGGAAAACAACTCTCTTGAAGAGTCTCTTGGGAATTATCCCGCCAATCGCTGGGGAAGTTGAACGCGGTGACTACCTAGAACTTGGTTATTTTGAGCAGGAAGTAGAAGGTGGCAATCGTCAAACACCACTAGAGGCTGTCTGGAATGCCTTTCCAGCTCTCAACCAAGCAGAAGTCCGTGCAGCCCTTGCCCGTTGTGGTCTGACAACCAAGCATATTGAAAGCCAAATTCAGGTCTTGTCAGGTGGGGAACAAGCCAAGGTTCGTTTCTGTCTCTTGATGAATCGTGAAAACAATGTCTTAGTGCTGGACGAGCCGACCAACCATTTGGATGTGGATGCCAAGGATGAACTCAAACGTGCTCTTAAAGAATACAAAGGGTCTATCCTTATGGTCTGCCACGAACCAGACTTCTATGAAGGCTGGATGGATCAAATCTGGGATTTTAACAAGCTAACTTAAGAATGAGGATAAAAGAAATACAGTACCGAATGTGGATACTGTATTTTTTTGGTTTTTAAGATTTAAAATTGTAATCTTTCACCACTTCGATGCTGTCGATTGTGATAGCAGTAGTTGGCTTGTCTTTTTCATCTTTTTCGGCTTTAGCAATTTTATCTACAACATCCATACCGTCAATCACTTGACCAAAGACTGGGTGTTTGCCATCTAGACTAGGGTTTCCCCCTTCTTTATAGGCTTCGATGATTTTCTTTGGATACTTGCTTGTAGGGAGTTTAGCAGAGGTATCTGTAGAGTTTTGGTTGATGAAGAATTGGCTACCGTTGGTGTTTGGTTGACCAGTATTAGCCATAGAAAGAGCACCACGGATGTTATAGAGATAAGGAGTAATCTCGTTTTTGAAACCAGTTCCCTTGTCTTTAGTCTTATCCTTGTCATGCCAGATGGACTGACCACCTGTACCGTCCCCTTTTGGATCTCCAGTTTGAACCATGAAGCCATCGATGACACGGTGGAAGGTAATACCGTTATAGTAGCCTTCTTTAGCATGAGTGAGGAAGTTTTCAACCGCTAGAGGAGCGAGTTTAGGGAAGAGTTTAATACGGATATCTCCTTGACTTGTGTGGAGAATCACTTCGGCTTCATCTTCAGCAACTTCCTTAGAAAGTTGCGGGAAATTGGCATTCTCGTTTGTTAAAGCATCGTTTAACTCCTTGGTAGATTGGGCAGCTGTTTTGGAGCTTTCCTCAGCGGCCAAGCTAGAATCTACATAGTCATCACCACGCAGACTACGTTGGATGCTGCTACATCCAGCTAGGGCTACAGTGGACAGTAAAAGAAGGGTTGCTAGTTTTTTCATTCTGTTCCTCTCAAAAATTTATTTCTACCATTGTACCCTAAAAGGGAGTGGATTTCAAATATCAATAGAGATTATTCTGCTAACACATATAACTTTATAGCTTGACTTACTCCATTTTGTTCATTAGAATCTGTTACTGCATTTGCACAGGATTTGACATCTGTAGGTGCATTTCCCATTGCAATACCAAGGCCTGCGGTTTCAATCATGGGAACATCATTATAATTGTCACCCAAAGTCATAATCTCCTTTGGGGAAATTTGATAGTAGTTAGCCAATTCTAACAGAGCCTGTTTTTTAGATACTTGATTATGTGTGACTTCAAGATAGTTATCCTTGGAGAGATAAAAATCGGTTTGAGGGAAATCCATAAAGGATAAGATGTTTTGCAGTTTTTGTATAGTGTCTGCTTTATCAATTAATAATAGTTTATGAACAAGAGTTTGTTCCTCTTTTATAAAATCTGTTATAGATGTAACTTTTGGACTTTCTCCAGTAATATCGGATTCGATTTGTACCCATTTATCTAAAGTATTAACAAACCAATTTTGTCCAGAATAAACATTGATAGAAACTGTCGGAAATTCTCTTTTTAAAAAATCATGAAGAAATACCAATTCATTTTTATCAATAGAATGCTGACTTAGAACCTCATCCCCCTTACTGATTAGGGCACCGTTATAACATGCGATTGGGAAGTTACTAATACCTAGTTCTTTAGAGATTGGAGCAATACCGAGAGGTGAGCGAGCAGAAGCTAAGACAAAAGGGATTTCTTTTTGTTTTAAAATTGGCATCAGTTCTGGCAAATAAGAGTCTATCTGGTGATTTTTGTCTAAAATTGTTCCGTCAATATCGCTTATAATCAATTTAATATTTGTCATAGTTAACCTCTTTTAAAATAGAATAGTTGTTTTACCATCTAAAGATTTCTGAATTTCTATATCGGGTTCTTTGTCTGTAATCCAATAATCAAAATCAGCTAGTTCAGAAAGAATAAAGTGAGAGTGTTTGCTTATTTTACTGGTTTCAGCCAGTAAGACACGAGTTTTGCTTGTTTTAAATGCTCTCTTTTTCATTAGAACATCTTCTTGGTCTTCAAAACTAACTTGACCATCTGAAAGACTTGCAGCTCCAAAAAAAGCTAAATCAAACTTAATAGAGTTTAAAATGTCTGATTCTTCTAATGAGTAATAGAAACGATTCTCTTTATGAAATCGTCCACCTAGAATGTGAAAATCGACATTTTCTTTCCCTCCTAGAATAAGAGCATTATCTAATGAATGGCTGAAAATAGTAACTTTTTTATCTGTTATTTTTGCTAACTCAAGTACAGTTGTTGAAACATCATAGAAAATTAATTGTGATTCAGAAATAAGTTGGGTAGCTAAATGAGCAATTTTCTCTTTTTCTTTGGAAGATTGTTCTGCTCGACCTTGAAAACCAAGAATCCTTTGCTTTTGAATTGGCAATAAACCTCCATGAGTTCTTTTTGCTCGTTTCTCTTTTGCGAGAATAGAAAAATCTCTGCGGATGGTATCTTTGGATACTTGGAAATAGTCAACCATTTCTTTTGCTGATAGACTTCCTCTATCCTCTAAAAGTTTAATAATTTCTTCTAATCGTTGTTCTTGGTACATATGAATTCTCTCTTTCAATACTAATATACCTCTTTTGTAAGTGTTTGTCAATAATTATAATGTTTTATAAGTGTTTTAAATGATTTACAAAAAAATCAACCTGACTTGGTTGATTAAAGATTTTTCTTTGGATGACGGTCGATAATGTCCTGGTACTGTTCCAGTATCTGCTCCCCCTTTGGAGTCAATTTGTAGCCACGAATCGAAAAGTGACTTGCTAATTCTTCTTCTGAAAAGTTGTCATGAAGAGCTTGGTCCAGATCGGCAGCCTTCATCTTAGATAGTCCTGCAATTCCCTTGATTTTCAAAATATTCTTTTTCATTGTAGCATTTAGATGGTCAAGTGAATCAAAAGCAGTTTCAATGACAGTATAATCTTTTTCTACCAGAGTTTTTAGGTGTTTAGGGGCATCAAAGCCATAAGTGTACTCAAAGTATTTAGGAACCAGATCTTAAGAAAGCTCGTAAAGCATCACAATTAGTAAACGTTAATTCGAAAGAATTACTATATTTTAAAAGAGCACATTTTCACAGTTTTTTTCTTTTGGATTCAATTCCTAATTAATCAATGAACTTAATATTAGGTCTCGAAAAGAATTATGCTTCCTCTTTCTGTCTGAGTTCAAAGAGGTCTTCTACTTTCAGATTAAAAACTTGAGCAATTTTAAGAGCCATTTCCAGAGAAGGATTGTAACGGTTATTTTCCAAGTGCAGAATTGTCTCGCGTCGCATGCCGATGAGGTCGGCTAACTCCTGCTGGGTCATGCCTGTAGACTCACGAACAGATTTAAGATTAGTAATAATATTGCTTTCTTTGGCCATGCTTATCCTCTCCGTTCCAAGATAAGATAGACAACCGCAAAGATGCAAATCAAGGCAGCTATGCTAATAAATATCTGTCCTATGTAAAGAGTGAGAGACCCCATATACCCAATGATAACTGCTAGAATCATCAGTGCGCCTAGTATAAAAACAAATATCAAGCTAGCTGCCTTTGCTAAATTAGCATAAAAGCGTTCGTCCGGAGTTTCCTTGACATTTTTCAAACAGAAAAAACCAAATACAATCAATTCAATAACGAGGCCAATTCCCAAAATCCATTCTTTAATACCAGAACTTACGCTTGGGGTCGCAACCCAAATCCCTACTGTATAAAAAATGCTTGCTGCAAAAAAAAGTATCGTGTAAAGCTTAGCAGACAAATCAAAAATAGTCTTTCCCTTACTTTTCTGACTCTTATGAGGCCATGGTTTCATATGT
Organism: bacterium; assembly: GCA_905221245.1. Classification (GTDB taxonomy): domain Bacteria; phylum Bacillota; class Bacilli; order Lactobacillales; family Streptococcaceae; genus Streptococcus. The sequence goes on along the minus strand of CAJNCK010000005.1, from coordinate 60,778 downwards.
AGCCAGCCCCAAATAGCTACAATCTGACCTAACACTGAAATACCAGCAATAACTAACTTGGGTCCCCAACTAAGATTAGAACCAAATAAAACAATAAAATCAATAAAGAGAGCTACGGCAATCATTGCAATGAGGCCACGCATTTTTTGACTTTTTTTCATGATAGACTCCTTTTTTGTGTTATAAATATATAACACTGAAATTTTATGTTATAAATATATCACATTTAAATTTAGAAAGCAAGAATTTATGTGCCAAGGTGGCAATTATTTGAAAAAATTTTTTAATAAAAGCCCTTGATAGTAAAACAACTAAAGAATTCTTTGAAGCAATGCTTCGGATTTGGTTTGGATAGTTTCGTTAACAATATTTGATGATAAAGAATTTTTGAAAAATCTAGATACTGTATGAATCTCTACTTTTTCCTTAGACTGTTATAAACTCTGTCAGAATAAGTTTTGTAGGTGTAGAAGTTAATTTTTACAGAACTAAATTATTTCCTTATTTAGAATCTATTACTTCATATTTTATAAATAATTAGTAGATATCGTTCTTAAAATCCTTGATATTTCGTTTGGGAACGGGCTTGGGATTTAGGAGACAAGCATCCAAATCACGTTCAGGAGAGATGAAGGGTTTGAGTTGATGGTCTTTATAAAATGTTTCTAATACTCTTCGAAAATCAAATTCAAACTACGTCAGCTTTGCCTTGCCGTACTCAAGTACAGCCTGCGGCTAGCTTCCTAGTTTGCTCTTTGATTTTCATTGAGTATAAAATAGTATTCACGGATAGCCTCTTTCAAACTTTTATTTTCTATTCTAACAAATTTCTAAAAGCTTTAAAAATTTGTTAGTCTGTCAAGTTTTTTTCTTGACACCTGTCAGAAATCTGCTATAATAGAACATGTGCTAAATAGCTCGGCTATTTCACCGAAATAAAAAATAAGAAAAGAGACTTTAAAAATGGCAGTTAAAATCCGTTTGACTCGTATGGGTTCTAAGAAAAAACCTTTCTACCGTATCAACGTAGCAGATTCACGTTCACCACGTGACGGACGTTTCATCGAAACAGTTGGAACTTACAACCCACTTGTTGCTGAAAACCAAGTAACTTTGAAAGAAGACCGCGTTCTTGCATGGTTGGCTGATGGAGCTCAACCTTCAGATACAGTTCGCAACATCCTTTCAAAAGAAGGCGTATTGAAGAAATTCCACGATTCTAAATTCTCAAAATAAGTTTAAAGTAGGTTGACAGATGGATACGATTGAAAATCTCATTATTGCGATTGTGAAACCCTTGATTTCACAACCAGATGCCTTAACTATCAAGATTGAAGATACACCAGAATTTTTGGAATATCATTTGGATCTTGATCAAAGCGATGTGGGTCGTGTAATCGGTCGTAAGGGTCGCACAATTTCTGCGATAAGAACGATTGTCTACTCTGTCCCAACTGAAGACAAAAAAGTAAGAATCGTTATTGACGAAAAATAAGAAGGGCGGGACGAATGTCTCGCTTTTTTTGTAAGGAGCAGGATATGAATGATTTAACGTTTAGACAATTACAAGACTAGCTACTGGAAAATTATCAGCAGTCTCGGACTGAGGAAGGTCTTTTTATCAAGCTAGTGGAGGAAGTTGGAGAAGTAGCTGAAGTTTTGAATGGTCGCTCTGGTCGAAAAGAGGGAGTTCAAGATTCGAACGAGGAACTTGCTAAAGAACTGGCTGATATTATTCACTACACCGTCGCGATTGCAGCCATCAACCATATTGACCTAACTAAAACCATCTTTGAGAAAGACAAAACCGCAGCCATTAAGTACCAACATGAACGTGATTTGGAAGGTTTTTTGAAGGGGAAGGAGAGTTGATGTCCTCTTCCTCCAACTTGAGAAAATCCCTGGAACGTGATAAAATAAAGGATAAGGATTTTTAATAATTCATTATATAGAATGAGTGGATTTCTTTATGAAGAGGATTGAAGTATCTACAGAAATTGGTAGTCTCTCTGTTACTTATCAAAAGCAAAAGAAAATGCTAGTTTGTTTAAGTGGTGCAGGTTTGCTACCAAGTTATGAAAATTTTTCACTTATACTTGAAAAACTTCCTCCTACAATTGGTTATTTGACAATTGATTTTCCGAACACAGGTAGGAGTCCGATTCATGACCAAGCTGGAAAAAATCTAGATAATCTTGCAGATGCGGTTTATGAAGTACTTGAAGAATTAGGGATTTCTGAATATATACTTTGTGTACATAGTTTGAGTGGAATTTTAGCTTGTAAATTGCTCAACAAACCAATTAAGTGTCAGGCTTTAGTAGCAATGGAACCGACAACTAAAAAAGTCATGTTTGCTGATTTTTCAGAAAATCCTTATCCAGAAATGGAAGAGCAGATGAGGCTGATTGACGAGTATGGTCCTGAACTTTATTTTAAGAACTTAACTCAAGCAACATTTAGCCCTGAAATTAATAAAGAAATCTGGAAAATAATGCAAGAAAAAGGTTCAGAGTTGGAAAATCAATATACAGGATTTCAGATATCTGGAGAGATTACTGAGGAAGATTTTGAGAATGTATTTATAGAATCTTATATCCCTGTATTTATTTTTTGTCAGCCTTATAGAGAAAAAGAGTACAGAGAATCAGAATATTGGACTTCCAATACTAAACTCATTTTAGGAGGGAATCACCATTATTTACAATGGTCCGAATCGGAAAAAATTGCGGCTATTATTCGAGAATTGTCAGAATAAGATGGAAAGAAGGAGAGTACAGGAGACAAGATGAACTACTTTAATGTTGGGAAAATCGTCAATACGCAAGGGTTGCAGGGTGAGATGCGAGTCTTGTCTGTGACAGATTTTGCAGAAGAGCGGTTTAAAAAAGGGGCTGAGTTGGCCTTGTTTGATGAAAAAGATCAGTTTGTTCAAACAGTGACCATTGCTAGCCACCGTAAACAGAAGAACTTTGACATTATTAAATTCAAAGATATGTACCATATCAACGCTATCGAAAAGTACAAGGGATACAGTCTCAAGGTTGCTGAGGAAGATTTGAATGACCTAGACGATGGTGAATTCTACTATCACGAGATTATCGGTTTGGAAGTCTATGAGGGTGATAACTTGATTGGAACCATCAAGGAAATCCTGCAACCAGGTGCCAACGATGTCTGGGTGGTCAAGCGGAAAGGCAAGCGTGATTTATTATTGCCTTATATCCCACTAGTGGTTCTCAATGTTGATATTCCAAATAAACGGGTCGATGTGGAAATCTTAGAAGGATTAGACGATGAAGATTGATATTTTAACCCTTTTTCCAGAGATGTTTTCTCCACTGGAGCACTCAATTGTTGGAAAGGCTCGCGAAAAAGGGCTCTTGGATATCCAGTATCATAATTTTAGAGAAAATGCTGAAAAGGCTCGTCATGTAGATGATGAGCCCTACGGAGGCGGTCAGGGGATGTTGCTCCGAGCCCAACCCATTTTCGATGCCTTTGATGCTATTGAAAAGAAAAATCCGCGCGTCATTCTCCTCGATCCAGCTGGAAAGCAGTTTGATCAGGCTTATGCTGAGGATTTGGCTCAAGAGGAAGAGCTAATCTTTATCTGCGGGCACTACGAGGGTTATGATGAGCGAATTAAGACCTTGGTGACGGATGAGATTTCCTTAGGAGATTATGTCTTAACTGGTGGAGAGTTGGCGGCTATGACCATGATTGATGCTACGGTACGCCTGATTCCAGAAGTGATTGGTAAGGAGTCCAGCCACCAAGATGATAGTTTTTCTTCAGGCCTGCTCGAATATCCTCAGTACACTCGTCCCTATGATTATCGAGGCATGGTTGTGCCGGATATTCTGATGAGCGGACACCATGAAAAGATTCGTCAGTGGCGATTGTATGAGAGTTTAAAGAAAACCTATGAACGCAGACCAGATTTGCTTGAACATTATCAACTGACAGCAGAAGAAGAAAAAATGCTGGCAGAAATCAAAGAAAACAAAGAATAAAGGAGATACCTATGCAAGTAATCAAACGTGATGGTGAAATTGCTGAATTTAATCCAGATAAGATTTACCAAGCTATCTTAAAGGCAGCACAGACTGTCTATGTATTGACAGATGATTTGCGTCAAAACCTTGCACAAGTCACTAAGAAAGTGGTTTTGGATTTGGAAGAAGCCAAGGTGGAACGTGCTACCATCAGCATGATTCAGTCTTTGGTTGAACATCGTTTACTGGGAGCAGGTTACATTACCATCGCAGAACACTATATTTCCTATCGTCTACAACGTGACTTGGAAAGAAGTGGTTATGGAGATCATATCGCAGTTCATTTACATTTTGAACAAATTCGCTAAGAAAAAAGAGTGGGATGAAGCAACTACATCTCACTCTTTCTTAAATCTATTTTTTTGGGCTGTTTGGACAGTTGAAGGGACAAATCGTAGGCGTTGAATATCGCTTATGCGGATAATACGGGTCACATTTTTGGCAAAATTTTTCACGATAATTTGCTGGCGCTGTTGATCGTATTTGATGATGTCACCTGTAAAACTTGTCTCAGACAAGATAAGGTGAACAGCGGTTTGTTTCTGGATAGCCTCTTCAATAGTGGCGGTAAGGGAGTTGCTTTCAGTCTGGTCTGGTTGGTCATGTCCATTTAAAAAGTCATGTATTTTATCTAGAACTTGCTGGAATTTATGTCTCATAGTGGCCTCCCTTCTTTTATATCAATATTATATAAAATTTTCCTAAAATCTACAAGATTTTACGAATAATCAAATGAAAGCTAAAAAAGGAGAAGAAAATGGCAGAATTTACATTTAAAATCGAAGAGCACTTATTGACTCTTTCTGAAAACGAAAAAGGTTGGACCAAGGAAATCAACCGTGTGAGCTTTAATGGTGCTCCTGCAAAGTTTGATATTCGTGCTTGGAGCCCAGATCATACTAAAATGGGCAAAGGGATTACTCTCTCCAATGAAGAATTTCAAACGATGGTGGATGCCTTTAAAGGCAATTAAGTTTTCAAAATGAAAGAAAAGGATATTGAGTCATGACAACTCGATATCCTTTTTTAGTTAGCAAAGTAAGCCTGATTTTTAAGGCGTTGAAGTAATGGACGGCTAATAAAACTAATAGCAATAATTTTACCAAGGTCTGGGATGATAAAGGGAAATACCCCCACAATAAGAGCTTTTTCAAATGCCATTCCAGCTAGGAAATGTAAGCTGAGAATCCCTCCGACAAAGACAAGGGCATCACCCAAGAGGTTTGCAAGAAAAATATTGACAATCCCACTCTTGCTGTTGGTTAGAGAGGAAGTAAGTCCAGAGTAAATGAGATAAAACCAAAGATAGCCTGCAGTGGGGCCAACTAAAGCCTGAAAACCAGCTCCACCTCCTGCAAAGACAGGAAGACCGATAGCACCTAGAAGAAGATAGAGTCCAACAGAAAGTACAGCCTCTCTCGGTCTGAAGACAGTAGCAATCAAGCCGATTGCAAAGTTTTGAAGAGTGAAGGGGACGGGTCCAATTGGAAGACTGATTTGTGCCAAAACAGCAATGAGAGCAGCCCCAATAGCAGGGATAGCATAAACGTGAGCTTTTTTCAAAATAGTTAACCTCTTTTCTGATGTATAGTAACTATTATACTCGTAGAGTAATTATTGTCAACCAATTTTTTAATACAAGGTAACAAAAACTGTAACGGCCGATTTGCTGACTAATTAAGTTGGATAATTGTTTTGTTGATTCGAAAATTATCAAAAAAGAAGCAGACACATTTGTATCAGCTTCTTTTGTTTCGATTAACGCATAGTTACAAATTCTTCGGATGCAGTTGGGTGAATCGCCACAGTTGCATCAAAGTCTGCCTTGGTTGCTCCCATTTTGATAGCAACAGCAAATCCTTGAATCATTTCATCAACACCGTAGCCAATTCCATGAAGTCCGACAACTTTTTCTTCTGAACCAGCTGTTATGAGTTTGAAACGGGATTCTTGTCTATTGCTAGTAACGGCAGAGTACATAGATGCAAAGCTTGATTTGTAAACCTTGATTTGCTCTTGACCATATTCTTTGATAGCTTGTTCTTCTGTCAATCCCACAGTTCCTATAGCAGGGTGTGAAAAGACAACAGTTGGAATAGTTGTGTAGTCCATTTTAGCAGTTGTTTTTCCGTTAAAGAGACGCTCAGATAAAGTACGTCCAGCCTTGATAGCAACTGGAGTTAGTTCTTTTTCCCCTGTTACATCACCTAGAGCGTAGATTCCCTCAACAACAGTATTTTGGTATTCATCCACTTGGATGAAGCCACGTTCATTCAGAGTCACTCCAGCTTTTTCAAGTTGCAAGCCCTTAACGTTTGGACGGCGACCTGTAGCCCAGATAACTTGGCTAGCTGTGTGACTAGTACCATCTTCGAAATGAATGGTAATTCCCTCAGCAGTTTTTTCTAATTTGGCAGGGACTTTGTGAGTATGAAGTGGCAAGTTTGTTCTTTCCATTTCCTTTACCAAACCTTCAACGATGTAAGAATCAAAACCACGTAAAGGACGGTCGCGACGAACAAAGAGATCTGTCTTGACACCAAAGGTGTGGAGTACGCCAGCCAATTCAACGGCGATATAACCAGCGCCTAGAATAGCAACTGACTCTGGAAGTTCTTCCCAGGCAAATACATCATCAGAAGAGCCACCTAGCTCAGCACCAGGAATATTAGGAATACTTGGATGGGCACCAGTAGCAATCACAATATGCTTAGCACGAATCAGTTCACCATTTACGCTGACAGTATGAGAATCTACAAATTCAGCATGACCTTCAATCAAGTCTACACCGTTGCGTTTAAAACTGCCATCATAAGAAGAACGAGCGCGATCAATGTAGGCTTCACGATTGCGACGTAGGGTAGCAAAGTCAAAGTTAAGATCAGTAGTCTTAAAGCCGTAGTCTTCTCCAAATTGATGGAAAGTCTCAGCGATTTGCGCCCCGTACCACATGATTTTTTTAGGAACACAACCGACGTTGACACAGGTTCCACCTAATTTCTTTTCCTCAATAACGGCTGCTTTGGCTCCATGTTCACCAGCACGGTTCATAGTAGCAATTCCTCCGCTACCTCCACCGATAGCAATGATATCATATTCTCTCATTAAAAACTCCTTTGTACTCTTTTAAATAGTAGAGTGTCATTTTTTGATAGTCATATTCTATCTTTTTTTTGATGTGATTGCAAAAATCTGCTACGTTAAAAAAAATTAAAGAAAAGGCTTGCAAAAAAGAAAAATAAAGTGTATTATATAACTAGTACAATGATAATAAAAATAAATTCCGAACAATAAGTGAATCCTGAAATGTCATTATTTCGTTCTGAACTGTTATTGTTTATATTTTGTAATTTTTGTATAATATTGTTAAGTACTTTAAATCAAAAAGGAGTTTCATTATGAAAAAGAATCGTAAAGCTAAAAAGTGGCAATTGTATGCAGCAATTGGTGCTGCAAGTGTTGTTGTATTGGGGGCTGGGGGCATTTTGCTCTTTAGACAACCTTCTCAAACTGCTGTAAAAGATGAGCCAACTCATCTTGTTGTTGCTAAAGAAGGAACCGTGGCATCCTCTGTTTTATTATCAGGGACAGTAACGGCAAAAAATGAACAATATGTTTATTTTGATGCTAGTAAGGGAGATTTAGATGAAATCCTTGTTTCTGTGGGGGATAAGGTTAGTGAAGGGCAGGCTTTAGTCAAGTACAGTAGTTCAGAAGCCCAGGCGGCCTATGATTCAGCTAGTCGAGCAGTTGCGAAGGCAGATCGTCATATCAATGAACTCAATCAAGCACGGAATGAAGCCGCTTCAGCTCCGGCTCCACAGTTGCCAACACCAGCAGGAGCCGAAGGAGCTGCGGCACAAACTCCAGCTCCAGTCGCAGGAAATTCAGTATCCTCTATTGATGCTCAATTGGGTGATGCCCGTGATGCCCGTGCAGATGCAGTGGCACAATTAAGCAAGGCTCAAAGTCAGTTGGATGCCATGACGGTTCTCAGTACCCTAGAGGGAACTGTGGTCGAAGTCAATCGTAACGTTTCCAAATCTCCAACAGGAGCAAGCCAAGTGGTAGTTCATGTCGTAAGCAATGAAAACTTGCAAGTTAAGGGTGAACTATCTGAATACAACCTTGCCAACTTATCTGTCGGTCAAGAAGTAACCTTTACTTCTAAAGTTTACCAAGATAAGAGCTGGACAGGTAAGATTAGCTATATCTCTGACTACCCTAAAAATAATGGCGAAGCAGCAAGTGCAGCGGCTGCAGCAGCAGCTGGTAATTCTGGCTCTAAATATCCATATACCATTGATGTTACGAGTGAAATTGGTGATTTGAAACAAGGATTTTCAGTAAGCGTTGAGGTCAAGAATAAGAGTAAAGCCATTTTGGTTCCTCTAACAAGTGTTGTGACTGAAAATGATAAGAACTATGTCTGGGTGCTTGACGAGCAGAAAAAGGCTAAGAAAGTGGAAGTTGGTTTGGGCAATGCTGATGCAGACAACCAAGAAATCACTTCAGGTCTGACAAATGGAGTCAAGGTCATCAGTAACCCAACGTCTTCTCTAGAGGAAGGAAAAGAGGTGAAGGCTGATGAAGAAACTAATTAGTCTAAAAAATATCTGCAGAAGTTACCGTAATGGTGACCAAGAACTGCAGGTTCTCAAAAATATCAACCTAGAAGTGAATGAGGGTGAGTTTGTTGCCATCATGGGACCCTCTGGGTCTGGTAAGTCCACTCTAATGAATACGATTGGGATGTTGGATACACCAACCAGTGGAGAGTATTATCTTGAAGGCCAAGAAGTGGCGGGACTAGGTGAAAAACAACTAGCCAAGGTCCGTAACCAACAAATCGGATTTGTCTTTCAGCAGTTCTTTCTTCTATCTAAACTTAATGCTCTGCAAAACGTAGAATTGCCCTTGATTTACGCGGGAGTTTCATCTTCAAAACGTCGCAAGTTAGCTGAGGAATATTTAGATAAGGTTGAATTGACAGAACGCAGTCACCATTTGCCTTCAGAATTATCTGGTGGTCAAAAGCAACGTGTGGCTATTGCGCGTGCCTTGGTAAACAATCCTTCTATTATCCTAGCGGACGAACCGACAGGAGCCTTGGATACCAAAACAGGGAACCAAATTATGCAACTATTGGTTGAGTTGAACAAAGAAGGAAAAACCATTATCATGGTAACGCATGAGCCTGAAATCGCTGCTTATGCTAAACGCCAGATTGTCATTCGAGATGGAGTTATTTCGTCTGACAGTTCGCAGTTGGAGAAGGAGGAAAACTAAGATGCAGAATCTGAAATTTGCCTTTTCATCTATCATGGCCCACAAGATGCGCTCTTTTCTCACTATGATTGGGATTATCATTGGTGTTTCATCAGTTGTTGTTATTATGGCTCTGGGGGATTCCATGTCTCGTCAGGTCAATAAGAATATGACCAAGTCACAGAAAAATATCCATGTCTTTTTCTCACCCATTAAAAGTAAAGATGGGTCTTTTACCCAAAAGCAATCAGCTTTGACAGTTTCTGGGAAAGAAGAGGATGTTCCTGTGGAACCACCAAAACCGCAAGAAGCTTGGGTTAAGGAGGCGGCCAAACTTAAGGGTGTAGATAGTTACTATGTAACCAACTCGACAAATACGACCCTGTCTTATAAAGATAAAAAGGTTGAGCGCGCTAGCTTGACAGGTGGAAATATTACTTACATGAAGGCGGTTGAAAATGAAATTGTTGCAGGTCGTAGTCTTATAGCTCAGGATTATAAAGATGTGGCCAGTGTCATTTTGCTAGACCAGGAACTTGCTAACAGTCTGTTCGGATCCGCTCAAGAAGCTGTTAACAAGATTATAGATGTTGGTGGCTTTAGCTATCGTGTTATTGGTGTTTATACTAGCGATGAGGCCAAGGCTGTCAAGACATTTGGTATTGGTGGACTTCCCATTACGACTAATATTTCTCTTGCCAATAACTTCAATATGGATGAAATTTCTGATATTGTTTTCCGAGTTAATGATACCAGTTTGACACCAACTGTAGGACCAGAATTAGCTAGAAAAATGACCGAAATTGCTAGTCTTCAACAAGGAGAGTATCAGGTGGCAGATGCGACTGCAGCCTTCCAAGAAATACAACAACTTTTTGGATTTATCACTACGATTATTAGTGCCATCGCAGGAATTTCTCTCTTTGTTGGAGGAACTGGTGTGATGAACATTATGCTTGTTTCGGTGACGGAGCGTACGCGTGAGATTGGTCTCCGTAAGGCTTTGGGTGCAACACGTGCTAATATTTTAATTCAGTTTTTGATTGAATCCATGATTTTGACCTTGCTAGGCGGAGTCATTGGTTTGACAATTGCGACAGGCTTAACCGCTATAGCTGGTATACTGTTACAAGGTTTGATTGCGGGTATAGAAGTGGGAGTATCAATCCCAGTTGCCCTATTTAGTCTTGCAGTTTCGGCTAGTGTTGGTATGATTTTTGGGGTCTTGCCAGCCAATAAGGCATCTAAACTTGATCCAATCGAAGCCCTTCGTTATGAATAAGATCAACAAGATGGACACTTGTCTATCTTGTTTTTGTATGGATTTCCCTATCGAAAATCATTAAAAATGTGATATAATGAAGTGTTAGAAAAACAGGTTTCATTTGCCTGGAAAGGAAAAATTATGTCTGAAAAGAATTTTTATATTACAACGCCGATTTACTATCCATCTGGTAAACTTCATATCGGTTCTGCCTACACAACCATCGCCTGTGATGTCCTAGCTCGCTACAAACGCCTCATGGGCTACGATGTCTTTTATCTGACAGGTCTTGATGAGCATGGTCAGAAAATCCAGCAAAAAGCTGAAGAAGCTGGTATCACACCTCAATCCTACGTTGATGGTATGGCTGTTGGAGTCAAAGAACTCTGGCAATTACTAGATATCTCTTATGATAAATTTATCCGCACAACGGATGATTACCATGAAAAGGTAGTGGCGCAGGTCTTTGAACGCTTGCTGGCTCAAGATGACATCTACCTAGGTGAATACTCTGGCTGGTATTCAGTCTCAGATGAGGAATTTTTTACAGAAAGTCAACTTGCAGAAGTTTTCCGTGACGAAGCTGGAAATGTGACTGGAGGTATCGCTCCATCAGGTCATGAGGTTGAATGGGTATCTGAAGAATCATACTTCCTCCGCCTCAGCAAATACCAAGATCGTTTGGTCGAATTTTTTAAATCCCATCCTGAATTTATCACTCCTGATGGTCGTCTTAATGAAATGCTCCGCAACTTCATCGAACCAGGTTTGGAAGACTTGGCTGTTTCTCGTACAACCTTTACATGGGGTGTTCCAGTACCATCTAATCCAAAACACGTTGTCTATGTTTGGATTGATGCCCTTCTTAACTATGCGACAGCTCTTGGCTATGGTCAAGACGAACATGGTAACTTTGACAAGTTCTGGAATGGAACTGTCTTCCATATGGTAGGAAAAGACATTCTTCGTTTCCACTCAATCTACTGGCCAATCCTTCTGATGATGTTGGATATCAAATTACCAGATCGTTTGATTGCCCATGGTTGGTTTGTCATGAAAGACGGCAAGATGTCTAAGTCTAAAGGAAATGTTGTTTACCCTGAAATGTTGGTAGAGCGTTATGGGCTTGATCCGCTTCGTTACTACCTCATGCGTAGCCTTCCAGTTGGTTCAGACGGAACCTTCACTCCTGAAGACTATGTTGGCCGTATTAACTATGAATTGGCCAACGACCTTGGAAACCTCCTCAACCGTACGGTTTCTATGATTAACAAGTACTTTGATGGGCAAATTCCTGCCTATGTAGAAGGTGTAACAGAGTTTGACCATGCTCTTGCTCAAGTAGCTGCTGAATCAATCGCTGATTACCATACGCACATGGAAGCAGTTGACTACCCACGTGCTTTAGAAGTAGTCTGGACTCTTATCTCTCGTACTAATAAATACATCGACGAGACAGCTCCATGGGTCTTGGCTAAGGATGAAGCGCATCGTGACCAATTGGCAAGTGTTATGAGCCACTTGGCAGCCAGTCTTCGTGTCGTAGCTCACTTGATTGAACCATTTATGATGGAAACCAGTCGCGCGGTCTTGACTCAACTTGGCTTGGAAGAAGTAGCGAGCCTTGAAAACTTGAGCGTGGCTGACTTCCCTGCAGGTGTAACGGTAGTTGCCAAAGGAACACCAATCTTCCCACGTCTGGATATGGAAGAAGAAATCGCCTATATCAAGGAACAAATGGAAGGCAACAAACCAGCAATCGAAAAAGAGTGGAACCCAGATGAAGTTGAACTCAAACTAAATAAGGAAGAAATCAAGTTTGAAGACTTTGACAAGGTCGAAATCCGTGTCGCAGAAGTCAAAGAAGTGTCTAAAGTAGAAGGTTCAGATAAGTTGCTTCAATTCCGCTTGGATGCTGGCGATGGTGAAGATCGTCAAATCCTCTCAGGAATTGCAAAATACTATCCAAACGAACAAGAATTGGTCGGCAATAAAGTTCAAATCGTTGCCAATCTCAAACCACGTAAAATGATGAAGAAATATGTCAGCCAAGGGATGATCCTATCAGCTGAACATGATGGAAAATTAACTCTTCTCACAGTTGATCCAGCTGTACCGAATGGAAGTGTGATTGGGTAAAAATAGACAGGACTAGTTCATGCTAGTTCTGTTTTTTTCTTTAACTATTATGCTTTACAAACTAGTGTGAAAGTGGTATATTATAGATGAAGCTACTAGTAGGTATTACAGAATAGATTAGAAGGGAGAAGGAATGAAGGAAACTCAACTATTAAAAGGTGTTCTTGAAGGTTGTGTCTTGGATATGATTGGTCAAAAAGAGCGGTATGGTTATGAGTTGGTTCAGACTTTGCGAGAGGCTGGATTTGATACTATCGTTCCAGGAACTATTTATCCTTTGTTGCAAAAGTTAGAAAAAAATCAATGGATAAGAGGCGACATGCGTCCGTCTCCAGATGGTCCAGATCGGAAGTATTTTTCGTTAACCAAAGAAGGAGAAGAGCGTGTCTCGGTCTTTTGGCAACAATGGGACGATTTGAGTCAAAAAGTAGAAGGGATTAAGAAGGGGGGAAAACCATGAAGAAAATAAAGTATTATGAAGAAACAAGCGCTTTGTTGCATCAGTTTTCTGAGGAGAATCAGCAGTATTTTGAGGAACTGTGGGATAGTTTTAATCTTGCTGGATTTCTCTATGATGAGGACTATCTCAGAGAGCAGATTTATTTGATGATGCTTGATTTCTCAGAAGCAGAACGAGATGGCATGAGTGCAGAAGATTATCTAGGTAAGAATCCTAAAAAAATAATGAAAGAGATGCTCAAGGAAGCACCTCGCAGTTCTATCAAAGAGTCCCTTTTGACGCCAATTCTTGTTTTAGCAGTATTACGCTACTATCAACTATTAGGTGATTTTTCTAAAGGTCCTCTCTTAACAGTCAATTTGCTTACGTTTTTAGGCCAACTTCTTCTTTTTCTGGTCGGATTTGGGCTTGTGGCTACAATTTTACGAAGAAGTTTAGTCCAAGATTCTCCTAAAATGAAAATTGGTACCTATATTGTCGTTGGGATTCTTGTTCTGCTAGTTGTTCTGGGATATGTAGGAATGGCAAGCTTCATACAAGAAGGAGCCTTTTATCTTCCTGCTCCCTGGGATAGTTTATCTGTCTTTACGATTTCCCTAGTCATCAGTATTTGGAATTGGAAAGAAGCGGTCTTTCGTCCATTTGTCAGTATGATTATTGCCCATCTTGTGGTGGGTTCTCTGCTCCGTTACTATGAGTGGATGGGAATTTCAAATGTTTTTCTTACAAAGATTATTCCTTTAGCTGTTCTCTTTCTTGGTATCTTTCTCTTTTTCCGTGGGTTTAAGAAGATAAAATGGAGTGAAATATAGTCAAAAAGCCGTTGCAAAGCGGTTTTTTGTTATAATGAAGGGAAGAATGTTAGAAATTAAAGGAGAAAAATTTGATGAGATACATAACTCTTGGACAAGATGACAAAGAATTATCAGAAATTGTTCTCGGAATGATGAGAATAGAAGATAAGTCTGTAAAAGAAGTTGAAGAGCTTGTAGAAACAGCACTGTCTGTTGGAATCAATGCTTTTGACTTGGCTGATATTTATGGTCGTGGTCGTTGTGAAGAACTGTTAGGTCTTGTCCTAAAAAATCGTCCAGATTTAAGAGAAAAGATGTGGATTCAGTCCAAATGTGGCATTCGCATTGAAGAATTTACCTATTTTGATTTTTCTAAGGACTATATTATAAAATCAGTTGACGGAATTTTGCAAAGATTGAAGATTGATCATCTAGATAGCTTGCTCCTTCATCGACCAGATGCTTTGATGGAATCTGACCAAGTAGCAGAAGCCTTTGATTTTCTTTATAAACAAGGTAAGGTCCGAGATTTTGGAGTTTCTAATCAAAATCCTATGATGATGGAGTTGCTTAAAAAAGATGTCAAGCAGCCGTTAGCTGTTAATCAGCTACAATTGAGTGCGGCTTTTACACCAGGATTCGAATCAGGTTTTCATGTTAATATGGAAGATAGTCAAGCAGCTATGCGAGATGGCAGCATTTTTGAATATTGCAAATTACATGATGTGGTCATTCAAGCATGGTCTGTCTTACAATTTGGGTATTTTAAAGGGAATTTTGTTGGAAATGAGAAATTTCAAACTTTAAATCAAGGACTTGATCGTTTAGCTATTAAATATGGAGTAACCTCTTCAACTATTGCCATTTCTTGGATATTGCGTTATCCAGCAAAAATGCAGGCAGTCGTAGGTACAACAAATCCTAAGCACTTGAGAGAAGTTAGCCAAGCGGCAAACTTTAGCTTAACAAGAAAAGAATGGTATGAAATTTATCTAGCTGCAGGGAATAATTTGCCGTAAGTAGAAGCAGATGTAAATAAATCACAGTCAAAAAGCCGTTTTAAAGCGGTTTTTTTGTTATAATGAAGGGGAGAATTATTGATATTAAAGGAGAAAAACATGACATTTGAAGAGATCCTGCCTGGCTTAAAGGCTAAGAAAAAATATGTACGAACTGGTTGGGGAGGTGCGGAAAACTATGTCCAACTTTTTGACACCATTGAACAAAACGGGGTTGCACTTGAAGTGACACCTTATTTCCTAATCAACGTGTCTGGAGAAGGAGAAGGTTTTTCCATGTGGAGTCCGACACCTTGTGATGTTTTGGCGATAGATTGGGTAGAAGTGAATGACTAAACGTGTATTGATTACAGGAGTGAGTTCAGGGATTGGTCTGGCTCAAGCTCGCCTCTTTTTAGAGAAGGGCTATCAAGTTTATGGAGTTGACCAAGGTGAAAATCCACTCTTAGAGGGTGATTTTCACTTTTTACAGAGAGATTTGACCTTGGACTTGGAACCTGTTTTTGATTGGTGTCCTCGGGTTGATGTTTTGTGCAATACTGCGGGAGTTTTGGATGATTATAAACCACTTTTGGAACAGACAGCGCAGGAAATTCAAGAAATTTTTGAAATTAACTACGTTACTCCAGTAGAGTTGACTCGCTATTATTTGACGCAAATGTTGGAGAATAAAAAGGGAATCATCATCAATATGTGCTCTATTGCTTCTAGCCTAGCAGGTGGCGGTGGACACGCCTATACTTCTTCGAAGCACGCCTTGGCTGGCTTCACCAAGCAGTTGGCTTTAGACTATGCAGAAGCTGGGATTCAGATCTTTGGTATCGCTCCAGGAGCAGTCAAGACAGCTATGACTGCTGCGGACTTTGAGCCAGGTGGTTTAGCGGACTGGGTGGCTAGTGAAACACCAATCAAGCGTTGGATTAAGCCAGAGGAAATAGCAGAGATTAGCCTTTTCTTAGCAAGTGGAAAAGCAAACGCCATGCAGGGACAAATCCTGATGATTGATGGTGGCTGGTCTTTGAAGTAGGAGTAGTTGGATGGAAATCAAAAGACACTTTGGAGTCTACGCTGTTTGCTTTGAAAATGGGAAGTTACTCTGCATTGAAAAAACGAGAGGCCCTTATCAACATCGGTATGATCTACCTGGAGGCAGTCAGCAACTTGGAGAAGGACTGACGGAAACGCTGACTAGAGAAGTTATGGAAGAGACGGGATTTACTGTTAGAAGCTACTCTAATCCTCGAATCTACGATGTTTTCGTCAGGGAAGAGTTAAAAAATTTTATGGTTCACCATGTCATGGCCTTGTATGATGTTGAAATGAATGAGAGTGCACCTCAAGTTACGATTTCGGAAGCTGTGTCTGAAGGTGCGAATGATTCACTTGGATATATTTGGATGGATATTCAAGAGATCACAGAAGAAAATGCATCGCCATTAGTCTTGAAGGTTAAGTCTGAATTATTAGGATTTCCTGAACTTGACAAGACTTCTTACATGAATTGGAAGGTGAAGTAGGGGGATAATGGAACTATTTAAAACATGGAAGAAAAATATGGTTCTCTATGGTCTTAAATCTCAAATCGGAACTGTCTACCGAAACAGTGATAGGACAACAGGCTTTTATGATGTTGGGAATTTTCTATACCTAGCAGGGGAGTTGGATTCCAGATTTTGGGAAGATTTTGTTAGGAAATATGGTTTAGATTATAAGATTATTATTTCAGAAAATACCAATTGGCAAGATTTTCTGCATCGGAAAGTGGGGCTAAATTCTTTTACTCGCTATTCTTTTAAAGATAAGGCAAATTTTCAAGTTGAATTTTTAAATAATCTAGTTACTCATATAGAGGAAGATTACAATATTGTGCCTATTGATAATCATATTTATAACTGCTTTTCTGAGGAAGAATGGTCACAAGATTTACAGGGGGATTTTGAGTCCTATCAGGATTTTGTTTTAAAAGGTGGATTTGGCTTTGTGATTCTTAAAAATAATGAACTGATTGCTGGGATTTCCTCAGGGTTAGTTTACCGTGGAGCAGTTGAAGTGGAAGTTGCAACTAGACCAAACGAACAAGGAAATGGATTTGCTAAAAAACTTGGTGCTGCAATGATTCTAGAGAGTTTAAATAGAGATATGTTTCCACTTTGGGATGCTCATAACGAGGCTTCCAAAAAAGTAGCAGAATTTTTAGGATATGAGTTAGTTGAACCTTATGAAGCTTTTGAACTAGAGGAAAGCTTCATATAATGATATCTGATATTGTATCTTTTAAGACGAGGTGAATGGACATGAGAAACCAACTTGCCCTTAGTGGCGAAAAACTTGATGAAAAAGTTTACCCACAATTATTTCATCATGTTGGCATGGTTCGTGGGGAATATTTGTTGAGAGAGCTTAATCAAAACATTATATTAGCAAGTTGTCAGCAATTTGTAAAAGATTATCTAGACACTATTTGCTCCTTGTACTCAGATGAAGAGGTCTGGTATCGTTTTTCAGAATTAACAAATACAGAAGCTAATTGTTTAGAGGGGACTAAAGAGTATTTTGATGAACGTCATCCCTTGTTTGGATATAGAGGAACTAGGCGTTTGCTGGCGTGTCTGGATGAATTTCAGGCTGAAGCACATGTCGTTACAGAAGTTTATCAAAACAATCCGAATCTATCTATTATCTTTCCTTTTGTCAATGATGCTGAGCAGTTAAAGCAAGCTATTACAGTATTGCGTCAGCAGGGTTTTACTGGGAAAGTCGCCACAATGATTGAATTACCGTCAGCGTATTTCGACTTGGACAGGATACTGGAAGCTGGTATTTCAAAGATTGTAGTTGGAATGAATGATTTGACTTCTTTTATTTTTGCGACTGTGAGAAACAGTCAATGGCATGATATGGAAAGTCCAATAATGTTAGATATGCTAAGAGATATGCAGGATAAAGCAAGGATGAAAAAGATTGATTTTGCTGTAGCAGGCTATCTGAATACTTCTTTCATACAAAAAATGAATCAGATGGGTATCGAATGCATTATCCACTATAGTTCTATTCCAGAGATTTTTGATTTAGAAATTGACCATCCAGATCATCTTAAACACATAAAAGAAGAAAGTAAAAAATTACAAATGAGCACCTATGACACCGCAAGAAATGTGGAACGCCTACAAGCAAATTAACCCCTATATAGGAGATGAAATCGATGCTTGGGCTTTTTGAGAGGAACCAGACCTTTTAGCGGATTTGGTTTTAAAAGGCGAAAAAACAGCAACAGCTTCAGCCTACGACCTCTATGCACTAGAAGCCGAGTCTCTTCCTCAAGAAGGAACTTTTGATGTCATTTTAGATAGTCAAAATCAGGCTGTCTGTATTGTTGAAATTACAAAGGTTTCTGTCCAGCCCTTCAATCAAGTTTCTGCTCAACATGCCTTTAAGGAAGGGGAAGGTGACAAATCCCTCGCCTATTGGCGTCAGGTTCATGAGGATTGTTTCGCCGAGTGGCTGAGAGAAGCAGGATTGGCTTTTACACCTGAAAGCAAGGTTGTTTTAGAAGAATTTCGCAAGGTCTACCCACTGTAGACTGCAGAAGGAAGAAAGTTTTGGAAATCGCTGTCCAATCCTTTTTTCTTAAGCAAAACATGATATAATAAGTTTGTTTGAAGAAGAGTAGCAGCTCTTAAACTTAGAATAGGAGAAAACTATGCAAGCAGTTGAACATTTTATTAAGCAATTTGTTCCTGAACATTATGATTTATTTTTAGACTTGAGTCGTGAGACCAAGACGTTTTCAGGGAAAGTGACCATCACTGGGCAAGCACAGAGTGACAGCATTTCCCTCCACCAAAAAGACTTGGAAATCGCCACTGTAGAAGTTGCAGGGGCAGCTTGTCCATTCACAGTCGATCATGACAATGAAGCCCTTCATATTGAACTTGCGGAAGCAGGTCAAGTTGAAGTGGTTATCGCTTTCTCAGGAAAAATTACAGACAACATGACAGGGATTTACCCATCTTACTACACAGTTGATGGAGTGAAGAAGGAGGTCTTGTCTACTCAGTTCGAGAGCCATTTTGCGCGCGAAGCCTTCCCATGTGTGGATGAGCCTGAAGCCAAGGCAACTTTTGATTTCTCTCTACGTTTTGACCAAGCAGAAGGTGAAGTGGCCTTGTCTAACATGCCTGAGATTGATGTGGAAAACCGCAAGGAAACAGGTATCTGGAAGTTTGAAACAACACCTCGCATGTCTTCTTACTTGTTAGCCTTTGTTGCGGGTGATTTGCAAGGTGTGACGGCTAAAACTAAAAACGGTACCCTTGTAGGTGTCTACTCAACCAAAGCTCACCCATTATCTAACCTTGATTTCTCACTGGACATCGCCGTTCGCTCCATCGAGTTTTACGAAGATTACTACGGAGTCAAATACCCAATCCCTCAATCTCTCCATATCGCCCTTCCTGACTTCTCAGCAGGTGCTATGGAAAACTGGGGTCTTGTGACCTACCGTGAAGTTTGCTTGGTTGTAGATGAGAACTCAACTTTTGCTAGTCGCCAACAAGTTGCCCTTGTTGTGGCACATGAATTGGCTCACCAATGGTTTGGCAATCTCGTTACTATGAAATGGTGGGATGACCTTTGGCTCAATGAAAGCTTTGCTAACATGATGGAATATGTCTGTGTGGATGCCATTGAGCCAAGCTGGAATATTTTTGAAGATTTCCAAACAGGTGGAGTGCCTCACGCTCTTGAACGCGATGCGACTGATGGAGTTCAGTCAGTTCACGTCGAAGTCAAACACCCAGATGAAATCAATACACTCTTTGACGGAGCTATCGTCTATGCCAAAGGAAGTCGCCTCATGCACATGCTTCGTCGTTGGCTGGGTGATGCCGATTTTGCCAAAGGTTTGCATGCCTACTTTGAAAAACATCAGTACAGCAATACAATTGGTCGTGATCTTTGGGATGCCCTTGGTCAAGCGTCTGGACGTGATGTCGCAGCCTTTATGGATTCTTGGTTGGAACAGCCTGGTTACCCAGTTCTCACTGTCAAAGTTGAAAATGATGTTTTGAAGATTTCACAAAAACAATTCTTTATCGGTGAGAACGAAGACAAGAACCGTCTCTGGGTTGTGCCACTCAATAGCAACTGGAAAGGCTTGCCTGATACACTTGAAACTGAAAGCATCGAAATTCCAGGCTACGCAGCTCTTCTTGCTGAAAACAAAACAGCACTTCGCCTCAACACAGAAAATACAGCCCACTACATTACAGACTATCAAGGAGACTTGCTAGATGCTATTCTTGCTGACCTAGTTGAACTTGATAACACAAGCAAATTGCAGATTGTTCAAGAACGACGTCTGCTTGCTGAAGCAGGGCACATTTCTTATGCTGACTTGCTTCCAGTCCTTGATAAGCTTGCTAAGGAAGAATCTTACCTTGTCGTTTCAGCTGTCTCTCAAGTAATTTCTGCCCTTGAGCGCTTTATCGATGAAGGAACAGAAGCTGAAAGAGCCTTCAAAGTATTGGTTGCTAAATTGGCTCGTCATAACTATGACCGTCTTGGTTTTGCAGCTAAATACGGAGAATCAGATGAGGATGAATTGGTTCGTCAGTTAGCCATTTCTATGATGATTCGCTCAAATGATGCAGAAGCTAGCCAAGTCGCTAGCCAAATCTTCGAAGCTCATAAGGATCAGCTTGCAGGACTTCCAGCAGCTATTCGCTCACAAGTTCTGATTAATGAGATGAAACATCATGAGACTAAAGACTTGTTAGCACTTTATCTTGATACTTATACTCACGCAACAGATGCTGTCTTTAAACGCCAGTTGGCAGCAGCTCTCGCCTACAGTACAGATGCGAATAATATCCAAACCTTGATTAGCTCATGGAAGGACAAATTTGTGGTTAAACCACAAGACTTGTCTGCTTGGTATTACCAATTCCTAGCTCATCAAGCAACTCAGGAAACAGCTTGGTCTTGGGCGCGTGAAAACTGGGCTTGGATTAAGGCAGCTCTTGGTGGAGATATGAGCTTTGATAGCTTTGTTATCCTTCCTGCTCACGTATTTAAGACTCAGCAACGCTTGGCAGAGTACAAGGAATTCTTTGAACCGCAACTTTCTGACCTTGCTCTTAGCCGTAACATCGGTATGGGAATCAAGGAAATTGCAGCGCGTGTTGACTTGATTAACCGTGAAAAAGCTGCAGTGGAAGTAGTCGTTCTTCAATACGGAAATGCATAAATAAGCCTAAAATAAAAAGAAAACTCAGCTATCTCATGTAAAATGCAGAGAGTTGAGTTTTTTTTAAGGCAAATTTGGTATAATGGTTTTAATAAGGAGGAGTTTCTCATGATAAAAATCTTATTAGTTGAGGATGACCTAGGGCTGTCAAATTCAGTATTTGACTTTTTAGACGATTTTGCGGATGTCATGCAGGTATTTGATGGGGAAGAAGGTCTCTACGAAGCTGAGAGTGGCGTCTATGACTTGATTTTGCTTGATTTGATGTTGCCTGAAAAAAATGGCTTCCAAGTCTTGAAAGAATTGCGTGAAAAGGGGATTATGACTCCAGTTCTGATCATGACTGCCAAGGAAAGTTTGGATGATAAGGGACATGGATTTGAACTGGGAGCAGATGATTATCTGACCAAACCTTTCTACTTAGAAGAACTCAAAATGCGGATTCAAGCCCTTCTCAAACGTTCAGGTAAGTTTAATGAAAATACCTTGACTTATGGAAATATTGTAGTTAATTTGTCAACAAATACTGTTAAGGTTGAAGATACTCCTGTCGAATTGCTGGGCAAAGAGTTCGATTTACTAGTTTATTTCCTTCAAAATCAAAATGTTATTTTGCCTAAGACTCAGATTTTTGATCGTCTATGGGGATTTGATAGTGATACAACGATTTCGGTTGTCGAAGTCTATGTTTCAAAAGTCCGTAAGAAATTAAAAGGAACCACTTTTGCAGAGAATTTGCAAACCTTGCGCAGTGTTGGGTATATTTTAAAAGATGTTCAGTAAACTAAAAAAAACATGGTATGCGGATGACTTTAGTTATTTTATCCGCAACTTTGGTGTCTTCACTCTGATTTTCTCTGCCATGACTTTGATTATTTTACAGGTCATGCACTCGAGTCTTTATACTTCGGTGGATGATAAGCTTCATGGGCTGAGTGAAAATCCTCAAGCAGTTATTCAGCTTGCTGTAAATAGGGCAACAGAAGAGATTAAAGATTTAGAGAATGCCGCTACAGATACTAGTAAGACTGAGGTGAAGCCCAATGTCAGCTCCAATACGGAGGTCATTCTCTTTGATAAGAATTTTACTCAGCTTCTTTCTGGAAACCGATTTTTGGGATTGGATAAGATTAAGTTAGAGAAAAAAGAACTAGGACATATCTATCAGATTCAAGTTTTTAATAGCTATGGACAAGAAGAAATCTATCGCATGATTTTGATGGAAACCAATATCAGTTCGGTTTCAACCAATATCAAGTATGCAGCTGTCTTGATTAATACCAGTCAGTTGGAGCAAGCAAGTCAAAAGCATGAGCAATTGATTGTGATTGTGATGGCTAGTTTCTGGATTTTGTCTTTGATTGCCAGTCTCTATCTAGCTAGGGTCAGTGTTCGTCCTCTGCTTGAGAGCATGCAGAAGCAACAGTCCTTTGTGGAAAATGCCAGTCATGAGTTACGAACTCCACTCGCAGTTTTGCAAAATCGTTTAGAGACCCTTTTTCGTAAGCCAGAAGCAACCATTATGGATGTGAGCGAAAGCATTGCCTCTAGTTTGGAAGAAGTTCGAAATATGCGTTTTTTGACGACAAACTTGCTGAACTTAGCTCGTAGAGATGATGGGATTAAGCCGGAACTTGCAGAAGTTCCAACCAGTTTTTTCAATACGACTTTCACAAACTATGAGATGATTGCTTCTGAAAATGACCGTGTCTTTCGTTTTGAAAATCGTATCCATCGAACGATTGTCACAGATCAGCTTCTTTTGAAACAACTGATGACTATCCTATTTGATAATGCTATCAAATATACTGAGGAGGATGGTGAAATTGATTTTATGATTTCAGCGACTGATCGTAATCTTTATTTGCTAGTTTCCGACAATGGAGTCGGTATTTCAGCAGAAGATAAGAAGAAAATTTTTGATCGTTTTTATAGAGTGGATAAGGCTAGAACCCGCCAAAAAGGTGGTTTTGGTTTAGGTTTATCCCTAGCCAAGCAAATTGTAGATGCCCTAAAAGGAACCATTACTGTTAAAGATAATAAACCGAAAGGAACAATCTTTGAAGTGAAGATTGCCATTCAGACACCATCTAAAAAGAAAAAATAAAAATATCGCTCCAGATGGGGCGATATTTTGGATTTATCTTCTACGTTTTCGTTTGATAATAGACCGTTGAACTTTTAAAACAAGTAAGCTAGATCCGATTGCTGCGGCAAAGGCAAGAGCAGTTGATAATTTTAATGCTAAAAAGATAAAACTAAAGATAGCAATACAGATACAAAAAACAGCGATATTAACAAAAAATAGGATTTCCTTGAGATTGTCATCAGATTGCGCTTCAGGTGTATAATCTTGATAGCGAGGAACCTGCTGGCTTAATTCTTTTTGATAGTCTACCTCATAGGATTGTAATTTTCTTACGGGCATTATTCTCTCCTTAACAGTACATACCTATTTTATCATTTTTTCAGCAGAGAATTATTACAGAAAGATTACAAAAAGAATAAAGTCCCTTTTCAAAATCACTTTTCTTGACACCATAATGTGAAAATGATAGGATGGATGGACACCAAATACTTATTAATATTCATAATTGCTTATATTCGTAAGGAAATTGAGCTACCAAATGATTCTTTTTTACGAAAATTTGTTTCCTTATTTTCTTGATTTTATTTAATTTGATTAGTGAGATTTGTTTTGAATACAGAGACAGATTTTCTGTCTCCTATTTTTATAGTAGTGGGGTGTCTAATCGATACCTCTTGGAAAAGTTAAAGGAGATCAGCATGTATCTTGCTATCAAAGAAATATTACAAAACAAACTTCGATATAGTTTGATTCTAACTACCATTTTTCTTATCGCTTTCATGGTCTTTTTTATGACCAGTTTAGCTCTTGGTCTTGTGCGAAACAACCGAGCCGCTATTGATAATTGGCAAGCGACGGGTGTGGTTTTATCTGACTACGCAAATGATAATTTGACGGCATCTTTTATTCCTGAAAAGGACTACAAGGATAAGAGTTCTAAAGAGGCTACTCCACTAGGGTATATGTTTGCTGTGACCAATCTAGTCGATGATAGTGAAAAGGTCAATGTTTCCATCTTTGCTCAAGAGTGGGACGCTTTTATCTCTCCTAGTTTGACGGAGGGCCGTTATCCTGAAGGGGATGATGAGGTGGTCGTGGATCAGTCCTTTGAAAACTATGGAATGAAGTTGGGTGATGCCATTCAGCTCAATGGAAGCGAAGTAAGTTACAAGATTGTAGGGCTGACTAAAGGAAATAAATTTTTTACTGAGCCTGTTGTGTTTACAAGTTTGACAACTTATTGGACCTTACAAGGAACTTTAAAATCTAATAAATCGATCTCTGCCTTGGTATTGAAAAATGATATAGAAGTGGCTGGCGATGGATTGAAACAGATTTCTATTCCAAAAATGATATCGAAAATTCCTGGTTACACACCTCAGGTTAATGTATTTTCAGGGATGATTATTGCTATGATTGTCATCACAGGCTTGATTGTGGGTATATTTGTTTATATCATTACCATACAAAAACTAGGACTTTATGGAATAATGCGGGCTCAGGGAATACAGATCAAAACCATTGTATGGTCTCTTTTCTGTCAAATCTTCTTCCTAGCTGGTATGGGGATCGCTTTAGCCTTGCTTGCTATTGGAGGAGTGATTTTAGTCTTGCCAGCTACCTTCTTTTTCTACCCAAGTTGGTTAGCCTATTCTGTCCTAAGCTTGGTGATTTGCTTGATGGCCATGCTAGGTGGTGTCATTTCACTTCCACGCTTGCTAAAGGTGGACCCGATTACTGCGATTGCAGAATGATGAGGAGAATAGTATGACAGCATTAATTGAAATGACTCAAGTGACAAAAACGTATGGGGAAGGAAAGATGAAAGTCGTGGCCCTGCATGAGACGAATTTTCAGCTGAATGCGGGAGAGTTCGTAGCTATCGTTGGGCCTTCAGGCTCTGGAAAGACGACCTTTCTAACAACTCTAGGACAACTTCAGGAAGTATCGAGTGGAAAGATTTTGGTAAAGGGGAAGGAAACAGGCAGTTTGACGGAGAAGGAGAAAACAGACCTCCGTTTTAGAGAGTTTGGCTTTATTCTTCAGGCTTCAAACTTAATTCCTTTTCTAACGGTCAAAGAACAGCTGGATTTGATTGACAGACTGGATAAGGGAAAAAATAGTAAAAGTGATCGAAAAGAGTTACTTGACTTGTTGGATTTGGAAAAGGTACAAGATCAGTATCCCAAGGCTTTATCAGGTGGCGAACGTCAACGTGCGGCGATTGCTAGAGCGCTCTATAACAATCCAAGCATTGTGCTTGCAGATGAGCCGACAGCCAGTCTGGATACCCAGCGTGCCTACCAAGTAACGGAGATGTTGGCTGCCATTGCCCACGAACAAGGTAGAGGAGTTGTCATGATTACTCATGATACACGCCTTCTTGATAAGGTTGACCGTGTTTATGTGATGAACGATGGACACCTAGTTGAAGAAACACATGCATAAAAAGAGAGTGAACGGTGCTGGTACTGTTCACTTTTTAATTTCAAAAGTTAAAAATAAGCCTAACTTTTTGTAAAACTCCCAGTATTCATAGCTGATTTTTGAGAAATGTGGTATAATTTTTCTTATGGAAAAGATTATCATTACAGCAACTGCTGAAAGTATTGAACAAGTTAAACAACTGCTCGAAGTTGGCGTAGACCGGATCTATGTCGGTGAGAAAGATTTTGGCCTTCGTCTGCCAACGACCTTTAGTTATGACGAATTGCGTGAAATCGCTAATTTGGTTCATGATACTGGTAAGGAATTGATCGTTGCAGTCAATGCCCTCATGCACCAAGATATGATGGATCGTATCAAGCCCTTCCTCGATTTCTTGGAAGAAATCAAGACAGACTACATTACGATTGGGGATGCAGGTGTCTTTTACGTAGTCAATCGCGATGGTTATTCATTTAAGACCATCTACGATGCTTCAACCATGGTAACAAGCAGTCGTCAGATTAACTTCTGGGGACAAAAGGCTGGCGCATCTGAGGCTGTTTTGGCGCGTGAAATTCCATCAGCTGAACTTTTCAAAATGCCAGAGATTTTGGAAATTCCTGCTGAAGTGTTGGTGTATGGTGCTAGTGTTATTCATCATTCTAAACGTCCGCTTTTGCAAAATTACTATAACTTTACGCACATCGATGATGAAAAGACGCGCAAGCGTGACCTCTTCTTGGCTGAGCCAAGTGACCCAGAGAGTCACTATTCCATTTTTGAAGACAATCATGGAACCCACATTTTTGCCAACAATGACCTTGATTTGATGACAAAATTGACAGAATTGGTAGAGCATGGTTTTACTCACTGGAAATTAGAAGGTCTCTATACACCTGGTCAGAACTTTGTTGAGATTGCAAAACTCTTTATCCAGGCACGTAGCTTGATTCAAGAGGGTAACTTTAGCCATGACCAAGCCTTCTTGCTAGATGAAGAAGTGCGCAAGTTACACCCTAAAAACCGTTTCCTTGATACAGGATTTTATGACTACGATCCTGACATGGTTAAATAAAGTAAATGATTCGTTGAGAGAGGGAAGATGCAAACATTTCTTCTCTCAATTTTTCTTATTCTCCAATATTTTCAAAAAATAAGTAGGCTAGGATGCTCTGTTTGCTGGGATTTTTAATACAAGTAACCTTCTTGAGTTTGAAAATTATCCTATGTTTGCAGGTGTCAAATGGCCCTTTTTTTGGTATAATTTTTTATAATGAAAACGATTGGTAATCGCTATGTTGTGGTTGATTTAGAGGCAACTAGCACAGGTAGTAAGGCTAAAATTATCCAAGTGGGAATTGTCGTGATTGAGGACGGAAAAATCGTCGATCACTATACGACGGATGTCAATCCACATGAACCCTTGGATGCTCATATCAAAGAACTGACAGGATTGACAGACCAACGTCTGGCGCAAGCACCTGATTTTTCGCAAGTTGCCAGAAAAATTTTTGACTTGGTGGAGGATGGGATTTTTGTAGCCCATAATGTTCAGTTTGATGCTAATCTCTTGGCGGAAAATTTATTTTTTGAAGGCTATGAACTAAGAAATCCTCGTGTTGACACGGTCGAATTGGCTCAGGTCTTTTTCCCTGAACTGGAAAAATATAGCTTGCCGATATTGTGTCGAGAATTAGGAATTCCTCTTAAGCACGCTCACACAGCCCTTTCAGATGCCCAAGCTACAGCGGAATTACTTCTTTTTTTACGAGAAAAGATGGCCCAGCTTCCTAAAGGTCTCTTGGAACGCTTGCTGGAAATGGCTGATGCTCTCTTATACGAGTCTTACCTGGTTATTGAAGAAATTTATCGCAGCCAATCTATCCTGAGTTCTTCAGACTTGGTCGAAGTTCAAGGACTGTATTTCAAGAAAACTGGAGCTCCCCTGGAGCCACGAAAACTATCCCAAGATTTTTCTAAAAATATTTCTTTGTTGAACCTTGAAGTGAGGGAACGACAAGAAAGTTTTGCTAAAGAGGTTGGCTTGCTATTGAAAGATGAGCCTGTCTCATTAATTCAAGCGCCGACAGGGATTGGGAAAACCTATGGCTATCTCTTACCCGCTTTATCTCAAGCCAAAGAGCATCAAATTGTTCTTAGTGTTCCGACAAAGATTCTTCAAAATCAGATCATGGAAGAAGAAGGTAAACATCTCAAGGAAGTGTTCCATATAGATATTCATAGTTTAAAGGGACCACACAATTATCTGAAGTTGGATGCCTTTTATCGTTCCTTGCAGGAAAATGATGAAAATCGCTTATTTAGACGCTTTAAAATGCAACTCTTGGTTTGGTTGACAGAGACAGAGACAGGAGATTTGGATGAAATTGGGCAACTCTACCGTTACCAACATTTTCTGACAGATCTTCGTCATGATGGGAATTTATCATCTCAGAGCTTATTTGTGACGGAAGATTTTTGGAAATGTAGTCAAGAAAAGGCACAAACCTGCAAGCTTTTAGTGACCAATCATGACTATCTTGTAACCAGACTTGAAGATAATCCTGAATTTATCAGCGACCGTTTATTGATTATTGATGAAGTTCAAAAGATCTTGTTGGCTCTAGAAAATCTGCTTCAAGAGACCCACAATATCCAGTCTATTATCGATTTACTTGATAAGGCTTTACTGGAGGAGCAAAATAAGGTTCAGCAACGAATACTAGAAAGTATTCGCTTTGAGTGCTTCTACTTGATAGAACAATTTCAGTCTGGAAAATCTAAGAAAAATATCTTAGATTCTCTTGCCAATCTCCACCAGTATTTTTCAGAATTAGAAGTAGAAGGCTTTGAGGAGCTGGTTCGCTATTTTACAGCTGACCGAGATTACTGGCTTGAAGCAATTGAAACGAGTCAAAAGAAAATTCAAATTTCTTCTACGAAATCAGGACGTATTCTTCTATCTTCTTTAATACCTAATTCATGTCAAGTCTTGGGAGTGTCGGCTACTCTTGAGATTAGTCAGAGAGTTTCTTTGGCAGATCTTTTAGGCTATCCTGAAGCTAAATTTGTCAAGGTTGAAGCTCATAAAAAACAGGATCAAGAAGTGGTTTTGGTCAAGGATTTTCCCTTGGTAACAGAAACCTCCTTAGAAGTTTATGCTCAAGAGGTAGCAGATTTGATAATGGATATTCAAGCTTTCCAGCAACCGATTTTAGTTCTCTTTACTGCTAAAGACATGCTTCTAGCAGTATCGGATTTACTTCCAGTTAGCCATCTGGCCCAGTATAAAAATGGGGATGTTCATCAACTGAAGAAACGCTTTGAAAAAGGTGAACAACAAATCCTGCTTGGTGCAGCAAGTTTCTGGGAGGGAGTTGATTTTTCAAGTCATCCTTTTGTGATTCAAGTTGTACCAAGACTTCCTTTTCAAAATCCTCAAGAGCCCTTGACGAAAAAGATTAATCAGGAACTGAATCAAGAAGGGGAAAATGCCTTTTATGATTATCAATTGCCAATGGCCATTATTCGTTTAAAGCAAGCTTTGGGAAGAAGTATGAGACGCGAACACCAACGTTCCTTAACTCTTATTTTGGATAGGAGAATTGTCGGAAAGCGATATGGCAAACAAATTGTAACTTCTCTAGCAAAAGAAGCGACTGTTAAAACCGTCTCTCAATCCGAAGTTGATGAGGCTATTGATAAATTTTTAAATGAACTTTGATAAATAGTATAGTATGAAAGTATAAGGTTAGTATATATGAAACGTTCTCTCGACTCTAGAGTCGATTATAGTTTGCTCTTGCCAGTATTTTTTCTACTGGTTATTGGCGTGGTGGCTATTTATATAGCCGTTAGTCATGATTATCCAAACAATATTTTGCCCATTTTAGGGCAGCAGGTCGCATGGATTGCCTTGGGGCTTGTGATTGGTTTTGTGGTCATGCTCTTTAATACTGAATTTCTTTGGAAGGTGACACCCTTTCTATATATTTTAGGCTTGGGACTTATGGTCTTACCTATCGTCTTTTATAATCCAAGCTTAGTTGCATCCACGGGTGCTAAAAACTGGATTTCAGTAAATGGCATCACCTTGTTCCAACCGTCAGAATTTATGAAGATATCCTATATCCTCATGTTGGCCCGTGTCATTGTCCAGTTTACAAAAAAACATAAGGAATGGAGACGTACAGTTCCGCTGGATTTCTTGCTGATTTTTTGGATGATTCTCTTTACCATTCCAGTCCTAGTTCTTTTGGCACTTCAAAGTGACTTGGGGACAGCTTTGGTTTTTGTAGCCATTTTCTCAGGAATCGTCTTGCTATCAGGAGTTTCTTGGAAAATTATTATCCCAGTATTTGTGACTGCTGTAACAGGAATTGCTGGTTTTCTAGCCATCTTTATCAGCAAGGACGGTCGGGCTTTTCTCCATCAACTGGGAATGCCGACCTACCAAATCAATCGTATCTTGGCTTGGCTTAACCCATTTGACTTTGCCCAAACAACTACTTACCAGCAGGCTCAAGGACAAATTGCGATTGGAAGCGGAGGCTTGTTTGGTCAAGGATTTAATGCTTCTAATCTGCTTATTCCAGTTAGAGAGTCGGATATGATTTTCACGGTCATTGCAGAAGATTTTGGCTTTATTGGCTCTGTCCTTGTTATCGCCCTTTATCTCATGCTGATTTACCGTATGTTGAAGATTACTCTTAGATCAAATAACCAGTTCTACACCTATATTTCCACAGGTTTGATTATGATGTTGCTATTCCATATCTTTGAGAATATCGGTGCTGTGACAGGTTTGCTTCCTTTGACGGGGATTCCCCTACCTTTCATTTCTCAAGGTGGATCGGCTATTATCAGTAACTTGATTGGTATCGGCTTGCTTTTATCTATGAGTTACCAGACTAATTTAGCTGAAGAAAAGAGCGGAAAAGTTCCATTCAAACGGAAAAAGGTTGTATTAAAACAAATCAAATAAGGAGAAAATCATGGTTAAAGTAGCAGTTATGTTAGCTCAGGGCTTTGAAGAAATTGAAGCTTTGACAGTTGTAGATGTCTTGCGTCGTGCAAGTATCACTTGTGATATGGTTGGTTTTGAAGATCAAGTGACAGGTTCGCACGCAATCCAAGTAAGAGCAGATCGTGTTTTTGATGGTGATTTATCAGACTATGATATGGTTGTTCTTCCTGGCGGCATGCCTGGTTCTGCACATTTGCGCGATAATCAGGCCTTGATTCAAGAGTTGCAAAGTTTCGAGCAAGAAGGCAAAAAAATAGCAGCCATTTGTGCGGCACCAATTGCCCTCAATCAAGCAGGGTTATTGAAAAACAAGCAGTACACTTGTTATGACGGCGTTCAAGAGCAAATCCTTGATGGTCACTACGTCAAGGAAACAGTAGTGGTAGATGGTCATTTGACAACCAGTCGAGGCCCCTCAACAGCCCTTGCCTTTGCCTACGATTTGGTGGAGCAATTAGGAGGAGACGCAGAGACTTTACGAACAGGAATGCTCTATCGAGATGTCTTTGGTAAAAATCAGTAAAACGGGAGTCAAACTCTCGTTTTTTTATGTGGAAAACTCAGGGAAATCATCGCTTTTTTCATAAAAAAATGCTATAATGAAGGGTATGAAATATCACGATTATATCTGGGATTTAGGTGGAACTTTACTGGATAATTACGAAACTTCAACAGCTGCATTTGTTGAAACATTGGCATTGTATGGCATCACAGAAGACCATGACAGTGTCTATCAGGCTTTAAAGGTTTCTACTGATTTTGCGATTGAGACATTCGCTCCCAACTTAGAGAATTTTTTAGAAAAGTACAAGGAAAATGAAGCCAGAGAGCTAGAACATCCGATTTTGTTTGATGGAGTTTCTGATTTATTGAAAGATATCTCGAATCAAGGTGGCCGTCATTTTTTGGTATCTCATCGTAATGATCAGGTCTTGGAAATTTTAGAAAAAACCTCTATAGCAGCTTATTTTACAGAAGTGGTGACTTCTAACTCAGGCTTTCAGAGAAAACCAAATCCTGAGTCCATGCTTTATTTAAGAGAAAAGTATCAGATTAGCTCTGGTATTGTAATTGGTGATCGTCCTATTGATATTGAAGCAGGTCAAGCTGCAGGACTAGCTACCCACTTGTTTACCAGTATCGTGAATTTAAGACAAGTATTAGACATGTAAGAAAAAGGAATAAGATGACAGAAGAAATCAAAAATCTGCAGGCACAAGATTATGATGCCAGCCAAATTCAAGTTTTAGAGGGCTTAGAGGCTGTTCGTATGCGTCCAGGAATGTATATCGGATCAACCTCAAAAGAAGGTCTTCACCATCTAGTCTGGGAAATCGTTGATAACTCAATCGATGAGGCCTTGGCAGGATTTGCCAGTCATATTCAAGTCTTTATTGAGCCAGATGATTCCATCACTGTTGTCGATGATGGGCGTGGGATTCCAGTCGATATTCAGGAAAAAACAGGCCGACCTGCTGTTGAGACAGTCTTTACGGTTCTTCACGCTGGAGGAAAGTTTGGCGGTGGCGGATATAAGGTCTCAGGTGGTCTTCACGGAGTGGGGTCCTCAGTTGTTAACGCCCTTTCTACTCAATTAGACGTTCATGTCCACAAAAATGGTAAAATTCATTACCAAGAATACCGTCGTGGTCATGTTGTCGCAGACCTTGAGGTGGTTGGAGATACGGATAAAACGGGAACAACAGTTCACTTTACACCGGATCCAGAAATTTTCACTGAAACAACAACCTTTGATTTTGATAAATTAAATAAACGGATTCAAGAGTTGGCCTTTCTAAATCGCGGTCTTCAAATCTCCATTACAGATAAGCGTGAGGGGTTAGAACAAACTAAGCATTACCACTATGAAGGTGGGATTGCTAGCTACGTTGAATATATCAATGAGAACAAGGATGTTATCTTTGATACACCAATCTATACTGACGGTGAGATGGATGATATCACAGTTGAAGTAGCCATGCAGTACACAACGGGTTACCATGAAAATGTCATGAGTTTTGCCAACAATATTCATACCCATGAAGGTGGAACGCATGAACAAGGTTTCCGTACAGCCTTGACACGTGTTATCAACGATTATGCTCGTAAAAATAAGTTACTGAAAGACAATGAAGACAACCTAACAGGGGAAGATGTTCGTGAAGGATTAACTGCAGTTATCTCAGTTAAACACCCAAATCCACAGTTTGAAGGACAAACCAAGACCAAATTGGGGAATAGCGAAGTGGTCAAGATTACCAATCGCCTCTTCAGTGATGCCTTTTCTGATTTCCTTATGGAGAATCCTCAAATTGCAAAACGCATTGTAGAAAAAGGAATTCTGGCTGCTAAGGCTCGTGTGGCTGCCAAGCGTGCGCGTGAAGTCACTCGTAAAAAATCTGGTTTGGAAATTTCCAATCTTCCAGGGAAACTAGCAGACTGTTCTTCTAACAATCCTGCTGAAACAGAACTCTTCATCGTCGAAGGAGATTCAGCTGGTGGATCAGCCAAATCAGGTCGTAACCGTGAGTTCCAGGCTATCCTTCCAATTCGCGGTAAGATTTTGAACGTTGAAAAGGCAAGTATGGATAAGATTCTAGCTAACGAAGAAATTCGTAGTCTTTTCACAGCGATGGGAACAGGATTTGGTGCAGAATTTGATGTTTCAAAAGCCCGTTACCAAAAACTCGTTTTGATGACCGATGCCGATGTCGATGGTGCTCACATTCGTACCCTTCTTTTAACCTTGATTTATCGTTATATGAAACCAATTCTAGAAGCTGGTTATGTTTATATCGCCCAACCACCAATCTATGGTGTTAAGGTTGGAAGCGAGATTAAAGAATATATCCAGCCAGGAGCAGACCAAGAAATTAAACTCCAAGAAGCCTTAGCCCGCCACAGTGAAGGTCGTGCCAAACCAACTATTCAGAGGTATAAAGGTCTTGGTGAAATGGACGATCATCAGTTATGGGAAACAACAATGGATCCCGAGCATCGCTTGATGGCCAGAGTTTCTGTGGATGACGCAGCTGAGGCAGATAAAATCTTTGATATGTTGATGGGGGATCGAGTAGAGCCTCGTCGTGAATTTATCGAAGAAAATGCCGTCTATAGTACACTTGATGTCTAAAAAATCGGGAGAAGTAGTTCCCTTGGTCTAAAAAATATGATATAATCGTTACGATTGTTTCAAGTAAAAAAGGAGTTTAATATGTCTGGTAGTCTAGTAATATATCTTGCAATTGCAGTTGCAGTTTTCTTAGTGATTGCCTATGCTATCGCAATCTACGTACGAAAACGCAATGAAAGTAAATTAGCAATTTTAGAAGAGAAAAAAGAAGAGCTGTACAATCTTCCAGTAAACGATGAAGTTGAAGCTGTAAAAAATATGCACTTGATTGGACAAAGTCAAGTGACTTTCCGTGAGTGGAACCAAAAATGGGTTGACCTATCTCTTAACTCTTTTGCCGATATCGAAAATAATCTTTTTGAGGCAGAAGGCTATAACAACTCATTCCGTTTTTTCAAGGCCAGTCATCAAATT
This sequence comes from bacterium, assembly GCA_905221245.1. Taxonomy (GTDB): domain Bacteria; phylum Bacillota; class Bacilli; order Lactobacillales; family Streptococcaceae; genus Streptococcus. The sequence goes on along the minus strand of CAJNCK010000005.1, from coordinate 26,440 downwards.
GACCAAATCGAGAGTCAAATTACCTTGATTGAAGAAGATATTGCAGCAATTCGCAATGCTTTAGCAGATTTGGAGAAACAAGAGTCTAAAAATAGTGGACGTGTTCTTCATACCTTGGACTTGTTTGAAGAGTTACAACACCGAGTGGCTGATCATTCTGAAGAATATGGCCAAGGTTTATCTGAAATCGAAAAACAATTGGAAAATATCCAATCAGAGTTTTCTCAGTTTGTTACTTTAAACACTTCAGGTGACCCAGTAGAAGCTGCTGTGATTTTGGATAATGCTGAAAATCATATCTTGGCTTTGAGTCACATTGTTGACCGCCTGCCAGCGATTGTAAAAACATTATCTAAAGAGCTACCTGATCAATTGGAAGATTTGGAAGACGGTTACCGTAAGCTTTTAGATGCTAATTATCATTTTGCTGAAACAGATATTGAATCTCGCTTCCAATTGCTTTATGAAGCTTTGAAGAAAAACCACGAAAATATTGCACAATTAGAGTTGGATAATGCTGAGTATGAAAATACTCAAGTTCAAGAAGAAATCAATTCACTCTATGATATCTTTACACGAGAAATCGCTGCTCAAAAAGTAGTAGAAGGCTTAGTTGCAACACTTCCTACATATTTGAAACACATGAAAGATAGTAATGCTGTTTTAGTGGAAGATATTCAACGATTGAGTAACAATTACCTGCTATCTGAAACGGATGTTAGTCATGTTCATAGATTACAAGCTGAGTTAGAATCTTTAGAAGAATCTGTATTGGAATTAAATTCTGAACAAGAGGAACATTCTGAACCTTATTCATTCCTTGAAGATCGTTTGGAAAACTTACAAGCGACTTTGAAGGAAATTGAAGATGAACAAGTTGCGGTTAGTCAACGTCTTGCTCAGATTGAAAAAGATGATATCAATGCTCGCCAGAAGGCAAATGTTTATGTTAATCGTCTTCACACAATTAAGAGATATATGGAAAAACGCAATCTTCCAGGTATTCCTCAGAATTTCTTACAGTCGTTCTTTACAGCAAGTAACCATACTGAAGAGTTGATGGCTGAACTAGAAGAAGCTCGGGTCAATATCGAAGCTGTGAACCGTATGCTTGAAATTACAACAAATGATATGGGAGCACTTGAAGAAGAAACCTATAATATTGTTCAATATGCAACATTGACAGAACAATTGCTACAGTATTCGAACCGTTACCGCTCATTTGATGAACGAATTCAAGAAGCCTTTAATGAATCATTAGAAATTTTTGAAAAAGAATTTGATTATCATGCTTCATTTGATAAGATTTCGCAAGCTTTGGAAGTTGCAGAACCAGGTGTAACCAACCGTTTTGTCACTTCATACGAAAAAACACGTGAGACGATTCGTTTCTAACATAATAAAAAAGATTTGGTTCTGTAATAAGTAGCACCAAATCTTTTTTATTTATTTATTTATTTATTTATTGTTTTTAAAAATGCCCAGTTACCAATTGATCTTGAACCGTATTCTAAGTCCATATGGTCCAGTAATACATAATCGTTTTTTTCGTAGAATGAGGCATTTCTAGCTGTACTAGTTATGAGTCCCAAGTGCTTACAGCCTTTTGATTTGACATAAGGTTCAATCCCTTGTGTCAGAAAAGTACTTCCTATTCCCTGCCCCTTACTTTCTATATTGACAGCTAAAGCCATCAAATACCAATCAAACTCTCCAGATTCTTCTAAATGCTTTTTGGAACGTTTTACAAAGTCAAAGTATTTAAGGAGATTTTGTGGTCGAATGTAGCGAAAAATGTTTGTTCCTCCATTTCGTAGATAGGATAGTATACAGAAATCCTTTTGTTGCAAAAGGGCGACTGCTAGTAATTCTCCATCTTGTTCCGCAACTAAACAGTTTCCTTTTTTAATATAGACTCTAGTAAGCAGAATTTGCAATGTTTCTACAAAAGCAGGATAGGAGTCAGGTTTCTTCAAATCGTCTTTTAAAATCGTTAAAAAAGGAAAGTCAAGAAAGGAATTAGCTAATAGTTTTCCAATTTTTTCGCTTTCTTCAATTCTTGCCTCTCGATATATCATGTCTCCCATGTTTGTCTCCTTAATTATCTATAAAATCTTGTATGATAAGATTTCAAGATAAAAAATTGGAGATGATTTAAAAAGCTAAATAAACCTAATTTTGTTCCATAAGGTTCAAAAGACTTTTTAATCTCTCCAAGATTTTATTTTGTTGGAATCGAAATTCCAATTAATTTTTCTGAATAGAGGGTTTTGATATTGGCCTCATCAATAGAGTCCTTATCAATTTTACGTTTCAAGAAAAATTCTTGAATAGCTTCGATTTCAGGTTCGCGAATAGCGCGGTGTTTGTTTGAGATGAGGATTTCATAGTGAAGCGGAGCTTGGGTAAAAATAACATCGGTATTCCCTGCAGAATAAACCTCAACAAGGGTTGCATCTGTACTTTCTAGCTGGCTTTTAACAAGTTGCGAGTGTGAGTTTGTCGTATTGATAAGCTTCATAACATTTCCTCCGATTTTCTAATTCTATTATAGCACTTTTTGAATAAAGTAGCTTGATTTAGTCAATCTTATGCTGTTTTTTCCAAGATTGGATTGCCCATTTATGGCTACCACGTTTGAGATTTTCAATAGCCTCGTCAATAGGGAACCAGGCAATATGATTAAAGTCCTCTAGTGGTTTTTGCACTTCTTTGAAAGAAGTCGCTTCATAGAGGTAGGCAGGATTGTAGTAGTAGGTGTCACGGTGACGAGAGTAGAAATATTCGTCAGCTTGTCCGTAATAGGTACCAATTTCAGCTGTGAAGCCAAGCTCTTCAATCAATTCACGTTTTAAGGCTTCCTGATGGTTCTCACCAGCTTCAATTTCACCACCTGGTAGGAACCAAGCGCCATTGGGTGCTTGAACAAGAACAATTTGTTTTTGTTCAGCATCAGGGATAACTGCATATACGCCATAACGGTGCTGGTAGGTTACATTCTCTTTTTTTTCTCCAAAGGTTGGATTTGCCATTGCATTTTCCTCATTATCTATTATCTTTATTATTATCTTAATGGACAAAGGCCGAGCTGTCAAGAACTTATAGTTATTTTTGTAAAAAGGAGCAGAAAATTTTCATTTTCTACTCCTTTTCTATAGGATTTATACTTCTTTTTCAGAAGTTTTTACTTCAGATTTTTTGGCAGACTTAATTTGAATCTTGCCCTTGCTGGTCATAACTGCCTTGAGGTCTTTTTCGCTTGGATTTTCAAGGTAGTAGTCAGTGATTGCGTCCTCAATATAGTCTTGAATAGTACGACGAAGTGGGCGTGCCCCCATTTTTGGATCATAACCGAGGTCAACTAATTTTTCCTTGACCTTGTCAGTTACATCTAAATGAATGTTGTTACTTGAAAGACGTTTGTTAACATCTGCTAGCATAAGCTCGACAATCTGAAGGAGGTTATCCTTGCTGAGAGCCTTAAATTCGATAATACCATCAAAACGGTTCATAAACTCTGGGCTAAAGAAGTTACCGAGTTCACCGAGAACAGAATTGGTACGTCCTTCTCTAGCAGCACCAAATCCAACGCTGGCTTCGGCCTTACCTGTACCTGCATTTGAGGTCATGATAATGATGGCATCCTTGAAGCTAACGGTACGTCCTTGCCCATCTGTCAAACGACCATCGTCCAAGACCTGGAGGAACATGTGCATAACATCTGGATGGGCTTTCTCTACTTCATCCAAGAGAATAAGAGAATATGGATTGCGGCGAACTTTTTCAGTTAATTGCCCAGCCTCATCGTAGCCAACATAACCTGGAGGGGCACCAACTAATTTCGCCACGCTGTGTTTTTCCATGTATTCACTCATATCGAAGCGAATCATACTGTCAGCAGAACCAAATAGTTCGATGGCCAGTTGTTTGGAAAGTTCGGTCTTACCGACGCCAGTTGGCCCAACGAAGAGGAAGCTTCCAATCGGACGGTTAGGGGTACCGAGACCGACACGATTACGGCGAATAGCCTTGGCAATCTTATCGACTGCATCATCTTGGCCAATAACATGAGACTTGAGATCTTCGGCTAGATGGATGAGTTGAGATTGTTCTTTCTCTTTTAAATCACCAACAGGGATATTGGTTTTCTGCTCGATAATATGCTCAATGGTTTTTTCACTGATGATAGGAGTATCTTGGTCTGTGACCTTTTTCTTTTGCATTTCCTTATACTTGGCAATCTGGTCGCGGAAGTAGGCAGCCTTCTCAAAATCTTCCTCTCGTGTAGCTTGAGATTTTAGATTTTCAGCCTCAATCAAGCGCTGATCGATAACTTTAGGATCCACAAAATTTAAGGTCAAGTTCATCTTAGAACCCGCTTCATCTAGGAGGTCAATGGCCTTGTCAGGCAAGAAGCGGTCTTGGATGTAGCGATTGGAAAGAGTTGCAGCTGCTTCAATCGCAGCATCGGTATACTGAACGTGGTGGTAGTCTTCGTATTTCTTTTGAATTCCTTTGAGGATAGTGATTGTTTCTTCCACTGTTGGTTCATCGACCTTGACAGGCTGCATACGGCGCTCTAGCGCAGCATCCTTTTCAATAATACGGTATTCATTGAGGGTAGTAGCACCGACCAGTTGCAGTTCCCCACGAGCAAGAGCGGGCTTGAGGATATTTCCTGCATCCATATTGCCATCGCCCGCAGAACCAGCACCAACAATTTCATGGATTTCATCGATAAAGAGGATGATGTCCTCACGTTTGCGAATTTCTTCCATGAGTTTTTGCATGCGTTCTTCAAATTGTCCACGGATACCTGTTCCTTGAACTAGGCTAACCACATCCAGACGGATGACTTGTTTGCCTTGTAGTTTATGTGGAACGTCGCCATCAACGATTTTCTGAGCTAGACCTTCGACAACGGCCGTTTTTCCGACACCTGGTTCACCGATAAGAACAGGATTATTCTTGGTTCTGCGATTGAGAATTTCGATGACACGGATAATCTCATCATCGCGCCCAATAACGGGGTCAATATCTCCACGACGGGCAATTTCAGTTACGTTGATACCAAATTCTTCCAGCAGGCCTTTTTCTTGGCTAGGTGGCGGAGTTTGGGCAGGTCCACGATTTTGGGAACCATAACCGCCGTTTCCACCATAACTTCCACCTGATTGGGTTGGGGGAGTCGGAGGAGTATTGCTAGAAGGTCTGAAATTGTTTAGGTCATTGAAGAAATCACCAAAGGGATCAAAGTCACGATTATTCAGATCCATCATACCTTTAAAGAGGCTATTGTTAGGATCTGTCTTGATAATCTTATAGCAGTTTTGACAGAGGTCAATTTGTTTTTGCTTTCCATTGAGATTGGTATAAAGATGAATTGTTGAGTCGTTTATTTTACAGTTTTGACAAAGCATACATCTACCTCATTTCTTTCTTTAGCCTGACCTATTTAAAGGTCAAAAATAGTCAAATTTCTATACTCTCATTATAACAGGATTGGGGTGTAAAGCAAGTAAAAAGATTGCAGCTTTGAGAGGTTGTTACAATGAAAATCTTTGTGGATTTGGACTATAAAAAAATCCTATTTGTGAGACAAAAAGGATTTTGGTTAGACATGCAGGGTGTAATCCCAGCTTGTTTTGTATTAGTAAAGGAGTTCGTAAATCTCCATTGCAATCAAGTCAATGCTATCAAACGTATATGTTTCGCGAGCTTCGACATCACGAAGGGTAAAGATTGAGCCGTTTTCTTCGTCGTGGCTGTATGCAACTTCTGCAACAACAACTCCTTCGCGTTCAAAATTACGTTTTAAATTTCCGCCGTCTTTTGCCATTGCTTCAAGGCGGTTGATGATTCTAACCAAATGTGATTCCATTTTGATTCTCCTTCATTTCTTATCGTTACTATTTTACCATAAAGGAGGGCAACTTGCCTAGAAAAAACTAAGATTTCTCGCTAATTCTACTAGCTTAAAGTTTTTTTGAATAAGTTGGATAAAAGGTTTGAATTTTAATTCAATACATGTTATAATCATACAGTATTCTATTTTAGAAAGCAGTGTGACTATGAATTTTTCTTTTTTACCTAAATATTTACCTTATTTTAACTATGGGGCTGTTGTGACGGTTCTCATTTCTATCTGTGTTGTCTTTTTGGGAACTATTTTGGGTGTTGTCTTGGCTTTTGGGCAACGTTCAAAGTTTAAACCGCTTGTTTGGCTCGCCAACTTGTACGTTTGGATTTTCCGTGGGACACCGATGATGGTTCAGATTATGATTGCATTTGCCCTTATGCATATCAATGCTCCGACTATTCAGGTTGGGATTTTGGGTGTTGATCTTTCTCGTCTGATTCCAGGAATTTTGATTATCTCTATGAACAGTGGTGCTTATGTTTCTGAGACTGTTCGTGCCGGGATTAATGCGGTGCCTAAGGGGCAGTTAGAGGCGGCTTATTCGCTAGGGATTCGTCCTAAAAATGCCATGCGTTATGTGATTTTGCCACAAGCAATCAAAAATATCTTGCCCGCATTGGGAAACGAATTTATCACCATTATCAAGGACAGCTCCCTCTTATCAGCAATTGGGGTCATGGAGTTGTGGAACGGGGCTACAACAGTTTCGACAACAACCTATCTACCTCTGACTCCACTTTTATTTGCGGCCTTTTACTACTTGATTATGACTTCTATTTTGACCGTAGCCTTGAAAGCTTTTGAAAAACGTATGGGACAAGGAGATAAGAAATAATGACAGATACCTTGATAAAAATTGAAAATTTACATAAATCTTTTGGAAAGAATGAAGTATTGAAGGGCATCAACCTCGAGATTAAAAGAGGAGAAGTTGTCGTTATCATCGGTCCTTCAGGGAGTGGGAAATCTACCTTGCTTCGCTCTATGAATTTATTGGAAGAAGCAACCAAGGGGAAGGTTATCTTTGAGGGAGTCGATATCACGGACAAGAAGAATGACCTCTTTGCCATGCGTGAGAAGATGGGGATGGTTTTCCAACAATTTAACCTCTTTCCTAATATGACTGTGATGGAAAATATTACCTTGTCACCTATCAAGACCAAAGGTGAAAGCAAGGCAGTTGCTGAGAAGAGAGCCCAAGAGCTTTTGGAAAAAGTTGGTTTGCCAGATAAGGCAGAAGCTTATCCACAGAGTTTGTCAGGTGGCCAGCAACAACGGATTGCCATCGCGCGTGGTTTGGCTATGGAACCTGATGTTTTGCTCTTTGACGAGCCAACTTCAGCTCTAGATCCTGAAATGGTGGGTGAGGTGCTGGCTGTTATGCAAGACCTAGCCAAGTCAGGAATGACCATGGTTATCGTAACACATGAGATGGGATTTGCCCGTGAGGTGGCAGATCGTGTCATCTTTATGGCAGACGGTGTGGTTGTTGAAGACGGAACACCAGAGCAGATTTTTGAACAAACCCAAGAACAACGGACTAAGGACTTCTTGAGTAAGGTTTTATGATCTATTTTAAGATTTCAAGACAAGATTAATGAAAAGCTCGACCAGAGCTTTTTCTTATAGTTTGAAACTATAGGATTGCCTAGGAAAGAAGTGTTAGAGGGTACTAGCAGTTTTTGGTATAATGGAAGATATTTGAAAGAAAAGAGAAGTGATATGACACAGATTATTGATGGGAAAGCTTTAGCGGCCAAATTGCAGGGGCAGTTGGCTGAAAAGACTGCAAAACTAAAAGAAGCAACAGGTCTAGTGCCTGGTTTGGTAGTGATTTTGGTGGGAGATAATCCTGCCAGCCAAGTCTACGTTCGTAACAAGGAACGTTCTGCCCTTGCGGCAGGATTCCATAGTGAAGTTGTGCGAGTTCCAGAGACCATTACTCAAGAGGAATTGTTGGACCTAATTGCTAAATACAATCAAGATTCAGCTTGGCATGGGATTTTGGTCCAGTTACCTTTACCAAAACATATCGATGAAGAGGCAGTTTTATTAGCAATTGATCCAGAAAAGGATGTGGATGGTTTCCATCCTCTAAATATGGGACGCCTTTGGTCTGGACATCCAGTTATGATTCCATCAACACCTGCAGGAATTATGGAAATGTTTCATGAATATGGGATTGACTTGGAAGGTAAAAATGCGGTCGTCATCGGTCGTTCAAACATTGTTGGAAAACCCATGGCCCAGCTTCTTTTAGCCAAAAATGCAACAGTGACCTTGACCCACTCACGCACCCATAATCTTGCCAAGGTGGCTGCAAAAGCTGATATTCTTGTGGTAGCAATTGGTCGTGCTAAATTTGTGACTCCTGATTTTGTGAAACCAGGTGCGGTAGTTATTGACGTTGGGATGAACCGCGATGAAAATGGTAAGCTCTGTGGTGATGTTGATTATGAGGCAGTTGCCCCACTTGCTAGCCATATTACGCCAGTTCCTGGAGGTGTAGGTCCTATGACCATTACTATGCTGATGGAGCAAACTTATCAAGCAGCACTCCGGACATTGGATAGAAAATAAGAGAAAAATTTTCTGAGGAAAGTGTATTTTCTATAGCTATATCTAAAATGGCAGAAATGAATATTAAATTTTAGAAATAAGTTTATAAAAGGAGGTATGTGCCTCCTTTTTGTTGTATAATGGAGTGAGGTGATTAGATGATTTTAAAAATTTATAATGGGGAATATAGTTTACAATGGGATGGAATATACTACTTAGCACTAATTGATTATCCAAATATTCAAGAGTGGGAATTAGAAAAAATTGCTAAATTTATAGCTTACGAAAAACTTCATAAACGTCAAACAAGTATTGAGTGTGCTGATTCTTGTTTAAAAAAAGAAATTTTAGATTACATCTGTCAGCATCCCTTTTTTCCACCATTTACCCCTACAGATAAAAGAGTAGCCTCGACTTATGACCTACATAAGAGGTTAGTGACTTCAGACTACTGTAGTCATACTACGACTATAGATGCAGCGATTTCTATTTTTAAAACTGGTCGTCTTTTATCTGCTGTGAAAGCCTTTGGGCGAGATGCTGAGGAGTTGGTTTTGGATAGTCGAAATGCTGCATCTGATCCGATAGATTATTTTGACTATGTCATGTTAGGGTGGTCAAATACAAGTTCTGGTTATCGATTGGCGATGGAGCGTTTATTAGGTCGAGCTCCTTCAGAGAAAGAATTACAAGACAAGTTTATTCCTGGAGTAAGTTTTCATTTTATCTATACAGATTTGATTAAAGTTCCTGGTTATATTTTTGATGGTTACCATGCTGTAAAAATTAAGGACATGCTTAATTTATTAAGTGAGTTGTATATTTGCATTATTCCAACTCATAATAAGAGCCAATTTGAAAATATTATTCCAACCAAAATACAAGATAGGGTGTATTATCTTGACTATGCTGGAGAAGACTTAGAAGAGTGGACTAAGAAAGTCTATCAAGTTGTTTTAAAACAATCAGATAAAGGATAGTTGAGGAAAAAAGATGAAAGTGATTGATCAAACCTTACTAGAAAAAGTCATTATTGAACGTTCTCGTACCAGTCATAAAGGAGACTATGGCCGTCTGCTGTTGCTAGGTGGTACCTATCCTTATGGTGGTGCTATCATTATGGCTGCTTTGGCAGCTGTTAAAAGTGGAGCTGGTTTGGTGACCGTTGGAACAGATAGGGAAAATATCCCAGCTTTGCACAGCCATTTACCTGAGGCTATGGCCTTTTCTCTTCAAGACCAGCAATTATTAAAAGAGCAATTGGAGAAGGCAGAAGTTGTCTTGCTGGGGCCTGGTTTACGAGACGATACTTTTGGAGAAAATCTAGTAAAACAGGTCTTTACTAGCTTAAAAAAGACTCAGATTTTGATTGTAGATGGAGGGGCCTTAACCATTCTTGCTAGGACAAGTTTGTCATTTCCATCTAACCAGCTTATCCTAACTCCCCACCAAAAAGAATGGGAAAAGCTGTCTGGTATTGCTATTGAAAAGCAAAACGAAGATGCAACGGCTAGTGCCCTAACTTCCTTCCCTCAAGGAACAATTTTGGTAGAGAAAGGTCCAGTTACTCGTATTTGGCAAGTTGGCCAGTCTGATTATTACCAGTTACAGGTTGGCGGTCCCTATCAGGCGATTGGTGGTATGGGTGATACACTGGCTGGAATGATTGCAGGATTTGCAGGCCAATTTCGACAGGCCAGTCTCTACGAACGTGTGGAAGTAGCAACCCATCTTCATTCAGCCCTAGCCCAAGAACTAGCTCAAGAACATTATGTGGTCTTGCCGACGGAAATCAGTAGTCATCTTCCCAAAATAATGAAAAAAATATCTCAAAAAGGCACCTGATCGTTTCAGGCGCCTTTATATTTTTAGAAAAATCCTTTAATCTTTCCAACGAGGCCATCTAGACCTTCAGAACCAGAAATCAACTGCTGAGCTTGGGAGAAGTATTCTCCAAGTTGGTCTTGATTTTCTGCAACAAATGTTTTTGCAGCTTCGAAATCTTTTGTTTCGATTAATTCTTTTACTTGGTTAAACAAATCTAATGGGTTCATCTTAGTTCTCCTTTTCTGTACTTAACTATTTAATCATCTTTATGATAAAAAATCAACTGTTGCTGCTTTTGGCTAGGACCTGTTTTTATCTACAAGTTCTCATAATTAAGATTCTAACTACCAAAACAAGGTGGACATAAGAATAAAAATGTTCGGGTTTTTCTAGTGTATCCATGAAATAAAAAAGGATACATGTTATAATGAAAGTAGCTCTTTAATGGAGGTGTTTGAGTGGAAAATCTGAAGAAAATGGCAGGTATCAAGGCTGCTGAGTTTGTCAAGGATGGCATGGTTGTCGGACTGGGAACGGGTTCTACTGCCTATTATTTTGTAGAAGAAATCGGTCGTCGTATCAAGGAAGAAGGATTGCAGATTACAGCTGTAACGACTTCTAGTGTGACTAGTAAACAGGCTGAAGGGCTTAATATCCCACTCAAGTCTATTGACCATGTAGACTTTGTCGATATGACAGTCGACGGGGCGGATGAAGTGGATAGTCAGTTTAATGGAATAAAAGGTGGTGGTGGTGCCCTTCTGATGGAGAAGGTTGTCGCAACGCCCTCAAAAGAATACATTTGGGTAGTGGATGAAAGCAAGCTAGTCGAGAAACTGGGTGCTTTTAAATTGCCAGTAGAAGTGGTTCAGTATGGCGCAGAACAGGTCTTTCGTCGTTTTGAGCGAGCTGGCTACAAACCAAGTTTCCGCGAAAAAGACGGCCAACGTTTTGTGACCGATATGCAGAATTTTATCATTGACCTTGCCTTGGATGTCATTGAAGATCCAATTACTTTCGGACAAGAATTGGACCATGTCGTTGGCGTCGTGGAGCACGGCTTATTCAATCAAATGGTGGATAAGGTCATCGTTGCTGGACGAGACGGGGTTCAGATTTTAACTTCAACAAAAGCAAGATAACTAAAAGAATAAGGAGATACACTATGTCAAAATTTAATCGTATTCACTTGGTGGTACTAGATTCTGTAGGAATCGGTGCTGCACCAGATGCTAATAACTTTGTCAATGCAGGAGTTCCAGATGGAGCTTCTGACACATTAGGACACATTTCAAAAGCAGTTGGTTTGAATGTCCCAAACATGGCTAAAATTGGTCTGGGAAATATTCCTCGTGAAACTCCTCTTAAGACTGTACCTGCAGAAAGCAATCCAACTGGATATGCAACAAAATTAGAGGAAGTATCCCTTGGTAAGGATACCATGACTGGACACTGGGAAATCATGGGACTCAACATTACTGAGCCTTTCGATACTTTCTGGAATGGATTCCCAGAAGAAATCCTGACAAAAATCGAAGAATTTTCAGGACGCAAGGTTATTCGTGAAGCTAACAAACCTTACTCAGGAACAGCTGTTATCGATGACTTTGGACCACGTCAGATGGAAACTGGGGAGTTGATTATCTATACTTCGGCTGATCCTGTTTTGCAGATTGCTGCCCACGAAGACATCATTCCTTTGGATGAACTATACCGTATCTGTGAATACGCTCGTTCGATAACCCTTGAGCGCCCTGCTCTTCTAGGTCGTATCATTGCCCGTCCTTATGTGGGTGAACCAGGTAACTTCACTCGTACAGCAAATCGTCGTGACTTGGCCGTATCTCCATTTGCACCAACTGTTCTCGATAAACTCAATGAAGCAGGTATCGATACTTACGCTGTTGGTAAAATCAACGATATCTTTAACGGAGCTGGTATCAATCATGACATGGGCCACAACAAGTCAAACAGCCACGGAATTGATACATTATTGAAGACCATGGGACTTGCTGAATTTGAAAAAGGATTCTCCTTCACAAACTTGGTTGACTTTGATGCCCTATACGGCCACCGTCGTAATGCTCACGGCTACCGTGATTGTTTGCATGAGTTTGATGAACGCTTACCTGAAATTATCGCAGCTATGAGAGAGAATGACCTTCTCTTGATTACTGCGGACCACGGGAACGACCCAACTTACGCAGGAACAGACCACACTCGTGAATATATTCCACTTTTGGCCTACAGCCCTGCCTTTAAAGGCAATGGTGTCATTCCAGTAGGACATTTTGCAGATATCTCAGCGACTATTGCCGATAACTTTGGTGTTGAAACTGCCATGATTGGGGAAAGTTTCTTAGATAAATTGGTGTAAGATGACGCGCTATGCTTTACTGGTTAGGGGCATTAATGTCGGTGGGAAAAATAAGGTTGTTATGGCGCAACTTCGTCAAGAACTGACAAAGTTGGGACTGGAAAAGGTTGAGACCTACATCAACAGTGGCAATATTTTCTTTACTTCGACAGATCCCAAAGCCCAATTGGTTGAAAAGTTAGAGACTTTCTTTGAAGTCAGTTATCCATTTATTCAAAGCTTTTCTTTACTGAGTCAAGAAGACTATGAAGCAGAAGTGGAGAATCTACCAGCTTGGTGGACCAAAGACTTGGCACGAAAAGATGTCCTTTTCTACACGGAGGGTTTGGATGTGGAGCAAGTGATCGAGAAAGTGGACAGTTTGGAACTGGTAGATGAAGTCGTTCATTTCGGAAAACTTGGTATTTTCTGGGGGAAATTTTCTGAAGAATCCTACTATGCAACTGCCTATCACAAATACTTACTCAAGATGCCTTTCTACCGCCAAATCACCATTCGTAATGCTAAAACTTTTGACAAAATCGGTCAAATGCTAAAAAAATAATAAAGGAGACACAATGACGTTTTTAAATAAGATCAAGGAAACAGCTGCCTTCCTGAAAGACAAGGGAATCCAAGCACCTGAGTTTGGTTTAATCCTTGGATCAGGTCTGGGAGAACTTGCAGAAGAAATCGAAAATCCAGTTATAGTAGACTATGCTGAGATTCCAAACTGGGGCCGCTCTACAGTAGTTGGTCACGCAGGGAAATTGGTATATGGTGACCTTGCAGGTCGAAAAGTTTTGGCTCTTCAAGGTCGCTTCCATTTCTACGAGGGAAATCCTCTGGAAGTGGTGACTTTCCCAGTGCGTGTCATGAAAGTTCTTGGATGTGAAGGTGTCATTGTAACCAATGCAGCTGGAGGTATTGGATTTGGTCCTGGTACCTTGATGGCTATCTCAGACCATATCAATATGACGGGGCAAAACCCATTGATGGGTGAAAACTTGGATGATTTTGGTCCTCGTTTCCCAGATATGTCTAAGGCCTACACACCAGAATACCGTGCTACTGCCCATGAAGTGGCTAAAAAACTTGGTATCAAGCTTGATGAAGGTGTCTATATCGGTGTTACTGGTCCAACTTATGAAACACCAGCAGAAATCCGTGCTTATAAGACACTGGGAGCAGATGCAGTTGGTATGTCCACTGTTCCTGAAGTTATTGTGGCAGCCCACTCAGGCTTGAAAGTTCTAGGAATTTCATGTATTACTAACTTTGCAGCTGGATTCCAAGAAGAACTCAACCACGAAGAAGTTGTAGAAGTGACTGAACGTGTTAAAGGCGACTTCAAAGGCTTGCTTAAAGCGATTCTTGCTGAATTGTAATCATGTTAATAGAATTGAGGAGTATTTTTCGAAAAATCCCTTATAATTTTAGATTACTCATAGCAGTAATTCTGCAAGGAATAGTTTCGGGTTTATCTGGTATATTTCTCCATTATCTTTTAGAGATGGTGGAGGAGCTAGCTTTTGGTTGGTCAGAGCATCATAGTGGATTTTTGACAGATGGAGTTTCCTCCTCAAGAATAGGACTAAGTTTAATAATCGTGGGTCTTGGCTCATCCTTTGTCTGGTATTTCTTGCAAAAAGGGTCGAAGATTTATTCCATCAAAACTCAGATGAAGGATGAGACTTCACAATACAAGCTTCATTTTTTAAGACAGCTATTTCATTCAATTTGGCAGATCATTTCAGTTGGAGGGGGAGCCCCTATTGGCAAAGAAGCTGCACCACGAGAAATTGGAACTCTATTTGCAGGACAAATTGGAAAAGTATGTTTTCTCTCTAAGAAGGATCAAATCTTTCTCCTTTCTTGTGGTGCTGGTGCTGGTTTAGCGGCTGTCTATCAGGTTCCATTAACAAGTGTCTTCTTTGTTTTTGAAACCCTAGGAATTGCTCTATCTATTAAACGATTTGTCTTAGTCGGTTTGACTACCTATGTTTCAACCTATATAGCAGGCTTGGTTATTTCAGATCAGGCTCTCTACCAGATTCCAGCCATCTCATGGTCATTAAAGGAAATATGGATTATTCCCTTATTACTTTTTTTCTTAACCCCACTAGCTTGGCTTTTTGGTCGCTTAAGTAAAGAAGTGTCTTCAAACAGGATAAAAGATAAACGAATACTTCTCACATTGCCTATAGCTTTTCTTTTTCTTGCTGGGTTGGCAAGTTATTTTCCACATCTACTTGGAAATGGACGTATGATGGCTCAGGAAGTATTGAATGGTAGCAATGGCAAAACAGTATTCCTCTTGTTTATCCTAAAAGCACTGGTCGTTCTTATTATTCTGTGGGCAGGGGCCTATGGTGGTACACTTACGCCATCTTTTGCCTTGGGGATGGCTGGAGCTGCTCTCTTTGGAATGATTCTAGGTGGGGATAGCCAGCCAACCGTTTTACTTTTTGGGTCGGTTTGCTTTTTGTCTGTGACTTTGAGGGCTCCCTGGTCTGCAACTGGATTAGTAATAGGCTTCACTGGTATCGGTTTAGATTCTCTTCCATATCTCTTAGTAACAGCTTTCCTAGCTTATGGTTTTGCAAAAGTGTTAGATAGCTTTCCTTGGGCTAGCATACTGTGTCAGAAGTCAAAGAATAAAGTAATAAGATAGAGAACGACCGTTTCTTCTAATCAAAGATTTATCTTAAAAGATTAAAAACTATTGTCAGTTTATCAATAACTGTTTTAAATAAAAATGTAGTAGGCTTATCGGAGTCATGATTGAATCCGATTTTTCCTAGCTATGAAATATAAAAATAAAAAAAGAAAGGTAGAGCGAGATGTTCTGATTTGAACACGAGCGGAAAACTTTTCTAAAAACTCAGAAGAGAAGGGAGTTCGGATTTGAATAAAAGCCGGTCTAATCTTCTCAATATCATCAAAATTAAGAAAGAAAGGAATTGAACCCACCCTAAAAGCAGTGGGAAAAAGATAGTTGGTCTAGCGAGCATCGCTCACTGCACCCAACTCCTATTTTCCCTTTGCTTTTTGACGGGTTTGGTATCTTATATTATGTCTATCCATATTGCTGCTCAGCAGGGTGAAATTGCTGATAAAATTCTTCTTCCTGGGGATCCTCTTCGTGCGAAATTTATTGCGGAGAATTTCCTTGAAGATGCTGTTTGTTTTAACGAAGTGCGTAACATGTTTGGTTACACTGGTACTTACAAGGGCCACCGTGTATCTGTTATGGGAACTGGGATGGGAATGCCATCTATTTCGATTTATGCGCGTGAGTTGATTGTGGACTACGGTGTGAAGAAATTGATTCGTGTGGGAACAGCAGGTTCTTTGAATGAAGATGTTCACGTTCGTGAATTGGTTTTGGCGCAAGCAGCTGCAACTAACTCAAACATCGTCCGCAATGACTGGCCACAGTATGATTTCCCACAAATCGCTAGCTTTGATTTGCTTGATAAGGCCTACCATATAGCTAAAGAACTCGGTATGACCACCCACGTTGGGAACGTTTTGTCATCTGATGTCTTTTATTCAAACTACTTTGAAAAGAACATCGAACTTGGTAAATGGGGAGTTAAGGCTGTGGAAATGGAAGCAGCAGCACTTTACTATCTTGCTGCCCAACACCATGTTGACGCCCTTGCTATCATGACTATTTCTGATAGTTTGGTCAATCCAGACGAAGACACAACTGCAGAAGAACGCCAAAACACCTTCACTGATATGATGAAGGTTGGTTTGGAAACATTGATTGCAGAATAATTATAGCCAAAAAAGGAAGCCCTTCTTTATGAATTGGAGGACTTCCTTTTCTTATCTAGAAATTGATCTAGCTCTCTTTGGTTTCGAAGAATAGTGACTTTATGTGAGTATTCTTGGCAAAGTTTTTGGTAATTCTCTTTTTGAGCTTTAGTCCGTCCATCCCAGAGAATCCATCTGATAAATTCCCAATTAAATTGTTCTTGACAACCAGCTGCCATACTTTCTCTGACCTTGCCTCGGTATTTGAAATAACGCTTAAAAGCTCGAAAGAGACAGGTCAATGGCGAAAAATTAAGAAAGATGATTTGGTCAGCTTCCTGCATTCTTTCTTCGTAATAGCACCAAGAATAATTTCCATCGATGACCCAAGTTTCATGTTTTGTGAGAAAATTTTTCATCTCGGTCAACATCCATTCGCGGTCACTGTCTTGCCAACCAGGTTGAAATTGGAGTGTGTCCATATGTAGTTTTGGGGTGGAGTAGTAGTGAGACAAGTTTTCTGCTAGAGTTGACTTACCAGCACCAGAATATCCGATAATTGCGATTTTCATTTTCTACCTTTTTCTATTTGGAGACAAAAAAACAGCCTCTATGGACTGTTTCTTATTTAGCAAGTTTAGCTGAAAGACGAGCTTTGTCGCGGCTTGCTTTGTTTTTGTGAATCAAACCTTTAGTTTCTGCTTTATCGATAGCTGAGCTAGCAGCACGGAAAAGTTCTTCAGATGGGTTTGCTTCGAAAGCTTTGATAGCAGTACGCATAGCTGATTTTTGAGCTGAGTTCTTTTCGTTTTGTTTAACGTTCAATTCAGCGCGTTTGATAGCTGATTTAATGTTTGCCAATGTTCTTACCTCCATATTTACTAACTATACCATTATATCTGAAAACTTACGTTTTGACAAGGGAAAATTATTTTTTTAAGTAAATTTCATCGATTTCATGGTTCTTTGTTTTATGAAGAATCACTTCCGCACGATTTCTGGTCGGTTCAATATAATTCTGTAGATTTGTGAGATTGATACTGGTCCAGACCTGATGAGCAAAGGATTCTACTTCCCCAATTGGCATTTGAGTAAAACGATAATAGTAGCTATCAGAATCGTTTTGGGCTAGGCTCAGCATTTTCAAGAAACGGTCTAGATACCAACTCTCAATGTCATCGACTGCAGCATCAACATAGATGGAAAAGTCAAAGAAGTCAGTAATGTAGAGACGCTCGTTTTGTGGATTTTGAAAGACATTTATTCCCTCAACAATGACAAAATCAGCAGCTTTGACGCTTTGCTTTTCCTCAGGTACGATGTCGTAGACTTCATGAGAATAGACAGGAATATCTACATCTTGTCCATTTTTGATGCGGTCCAAGAAGTTGAGAAGAGCTTCCATATCATAGCTTTCAGGAAATCCCTTACGATTTAGAATCCCTTGCTCAATCAAGGTCTGGTTGGGGTAGAGAAAGCCGTCAGTCGTTACCAACTCAACCCTAGCATCTGTAAGCGTACGGGATAGCAGGATTTGAAGTAGGCGACTAGTTGTTGATTTTCCAACGGCAACACTACCAGAAACGCCAATGATAAAAGGCTGGGATTTGCTTTCGCGTTGAAGGAAAATTCCTTTTGAAAAGGCCAAATCATCCTTGGTACGTTTGTAAATTTGGATGAGATGGGCTAGGGGAAGATAGACATCGGTAACATCCTGTAAACTAATCTGGTCATTAAAACTCTTGATGGATTCTAATTCCTCTTCTGTCAAAGGAGGTGTCGTCTTTCGATGTAAAGATTGCCAAGTCTGGCGACTGATTTTTTCAAAATGTAAAAATTCGTTAGTCATAAGTTTGTCTTTCTGATTCGATATCTTAGTATAGCATATTTTGGGACTAAAAACATCTAGTATCTGATAGAAAAAGTTTCTTTCGATTAGAAAAATAATGACAAACTAGATCGTATTGTCAAATTACTTGGAAACGATTTAATATTTCGTTAAATTATGGTAAAATAGTTTCATGAGTAAAATGTATTATGCAGAAAATCCTGACGCTGCTCACGATATTCATGAGTTGAGAGTGGACTTGTTGGGACAAAAAATGACCTTTTTGACGGATGCGGGTGTTTTTAGCAAGAAAATGGTTGACTTTGGCAGTCAACTCTTGCTCAAGTGTCTAGAGGTCAGCAAAGGAGAAACTATCCTTGATGTAGGCTGTGGTTATGGGCCTTTGGGCTTGTCCTTGGCTAAGGCTTATGGAGTTCAGGCGACCATGGTTGATATCAATAATCGTGCCTTGGATCTGGCGCGACAAAATGCTGAACGAAATAAAGTAGAAGCGACGATTTTCCAGTCCAACATCTATGAACAAGTTGAAGGGAAATTTGACCATGTCATTTCCAATCCCCCTATCCGTGCAGGCAAGCAAGTGGTTCATGAAATCATTGAGAAAAGCGAAGATTTCTTGGAAACTGGTGGGGATTTGACTATCGTTATCCAGAAAAAACAAGGGGCTCCAAGTGCCAAGTCCAAGATGGAAGATGTGTTTGGTAATTGTGAAATCGTCAAAAAAGATAAGGGATACTATATCCTTAGAAGTGTGAAAGAATGAGAGCAGTTGATTTAATCCAAAAAAAACGAGACGGTCAAGAATTAACTTCGAGTGAAATTGAATGGCTAGTTGAAGGCTATGTATCAGGAACTGTTCCTGATTATCAGATGTCTGCCTTTGCTATGGCTGTTTATTTCAAAGGAATGACGACACGAGAAATCTCAGATTTGACTATGAATATGGTTCAGACAGGTCAAGAGTTTGATTTATCAGCTATTGATGGGGTTAAGGTTGACAAGCATTCTACGGGTGGTGTCGGTGATAAGGTAACCTTGATTTTAGCTCCTCTTGTTGCTAGCTTTGGTGTGCCTGTAGCAAAAATGAGTGGTCGTGGTCTCGGTCATACTGGTGGGACAATTGATAAATTGGAGTCCATTAAGGGCTATCAAGTGGAACGCAGTCAAGAAGATTTCATTCGTCAGGTACAGGACATTGGTGTATCTGTCATTGGGCAATCAGACCAGCTGGTTAAAGCTGACAAGCTTCTCTACGCTCTCCGTGATGTAACTGCAACTGTTGACACGATTCCTTTGATTGCGAGTTCGGTGATGAGCAAGAAAATTGCGGCAGGAGCAGATGCTATTTTGCTAGACGTGACTGTTGGTGAGGGTGCTTTCATGAAGACGGTTGATGAGGCGCGTGAACTGGCTCAAACCATGGTGGATCTTGGTAAGGCTGTTGGTCGGAAGACGGTAGCAGTGATTACGGATATGAGCCAGCCCTTGGGACGAGCGATTGGAAATCGTCTGGAAATCCTTGAAGCACTGGAGATTTTACAAGGACAAGGCCGTCAGGATATTACCCACTTTATCTGTGAATTGGCTCAAATTATGCTTGGTCTGGCAAATGTAAACAAGACAGTTGAGGAAGTTCGCCAACATCTTGAAAATGGCCAAGCACTAGCTAAGTTTGAGGAGATGGTCCAAGAACAAGGTGGAGATTTAGAAGACCTCTATCGTCCAGTTAATGTTGCCCATATGGTGGATATCCCTGCCCAGGAAACAGGTGTCATTTCAGCTCTTCCGGCTATGGAATTTGGCCTTTATGCCATGAGACTGGGTGCTGGTCGTGCAGTCAAGTCTGATAATCTGGACTATGAAACAGGAATTGTTTTTGAAAAGAAGGTTGGAGACTCCGTTCAAAAGGGAGAAATTGTGGCAAAAGTATACACAAATGGAAAAATTTCTCCTCAGCTAGTTACAGATTTTCAAAAATATGTTAAAATAAATGATAGGGTGCAAAGTTTACGAGAAATTATAGAAATTATCTCATAAACGACAGGAGAATCCGTATATGAAATTAAATAAATATATCGATCATACGCTTTTGAAGCAAGATGCGACAGGAAAACAAATTGATTGTTTGTTGTCTGAAGCTAGAGAGTATGATTTTGCTAGCGTCTGCGTCAATCCGACCTGGGTTGAACATGCTAAAAAAGGGCTTGAAGGTACAGATGTCAAGGTCTGTACAGTGGTTGGTTTCCCCTTGGGAGCAACAACTTCAGCCGTGAAAGCTTTTGAAACCAAAGAAGCTATCCAAAATGGTGCAGATGAGATTGATATGGTGATCAATGTTGGAGCTCTCAAATCAGGAAATCTTGATTTGGTTGAATCAGACATTCACGCAGTAGTAGAAGCAAGTGGTGACAAGTTGGTTAAAGTCATTATTGAAGCTTGCCTGCTGACCGACCAAGAAAAAGTTGAGGCTTGTCAATTAGCCCAGAAAGCGGGAGCTGACTTTGTCAAAACATCTACTGGCTTTTCAACTGGTGGTGCTACGATAGCAGATGTCAAATTGATGCGTGAAACTGTTGGACCTGATATGGGTGTCAAGGCCGCCGGTGGAGCTCGTTCTTATGCAGATGCTCTTGCCTTTGTGGAAGTAGGTGCGACTCGTATCGGAACGTCAGCTGGTGTAGCCATTTTAAAAGGAGAACTGGCAGATGGCGACTACTGAGTTGATTGAACTGGCAATTGAAACCAGCAAGAATGCCTATGTCCCATATTCTCACTTTCCTATCGGAGCAGTTTTAGTGGCAAAAGACGGAAGTGTTTATACGGGAGTGAATATCGAAAATGCTAGCTATCCTTTGACCAATTGCGGTGAGAGAACAGCCATTTTTAAGGCTGTATCTGAAGGACAAAGAAAATTTTCAGAATTGATTGTCTATGGACAGACTGAAAAACCAATCTCACCATGTGGTGCTTGTCGCCAAGTAATGGTCGAATTTTTTGAACAAGATCTAAAAGTGACTTTAGTCGCAAAAGATAAATCGACGGTCGAGATGACGGTCGGGGAATTACTTCCATATTCTTTTACAGACTTAAACTAGTCTGAGTCGCTCTCTGAGTGGCACGGTCCTTGTGGCCAACCAATCCATACTTGCAACATCGTTGCACATCTTATTTAGGAGGTTCAGTAATGAACAAGAAACAATGGCTAGGCCTTGGTCTAGTTGCAGTGGCAGCAGTTGGACTTGCTGCATGTGGTAACCGCTCTTCTCGTAAGGCAGATTCATCTTCTGATGTGAAGACAAAAGCAGCAATCGTCACTGATACTGGTGGTGTTGATGACAAATCATTCAACCAATCAGCTTGGGAAGGTTTGCAGGCTTGGGGTAAAGAACACAATCTTGCAAAAGATAAAGGTTTCACTTACTTCCAATCAACAAGTGAAGCTGACTACGCTAACAACTTGCAACAAGCGGCTGGAAGTTACAACCTAATCTTCGGAGTTGGTTTTGCCCTTCACAATGCAGTTAAAGATGCAGCAGAAGAGCACACTGATTTGAACTATGTCTTGATTGATGATGTGATTAAAGATAAAAAGAATGTTGCTAGCGTAACATTTGCTGATAATGAATCTGCTTACCTCGCAGGTGTGGCTGCAGCAAAAACAACTAAGACAAAACAAGTTGGTTTTGTAGGTGGTATGGAGTCAGAAGTTATCTCTCGTTTTGAAGCAGGATTCAAGGCTGGTGTTGCCTCGGTAGATTCATCTATCAAAGTACAAGTTGACTATGCTGGTTCATTTGGTGATAATGCCAAAGGTAAAACAATTGCAGCGGCACAATACGCAGCTGGTGCAGACGTTGTTTACCAAGTAGCTGGAGGTACAGGTGCTGGTGTCTTTGCAGAAGCAAAATCACTCAACGAAAGCCGTCCTGAAAATGAAAAAGTTTGGGTTATCGGTGTTGACCGTGACCAAGAAGCAGAAGGTAAATACACTTCTAAAGATGGTAAAGAATCAAACTTTGTTCTTGTATCTACTTTGAAACAAGTTGGTACAACTGTAAAAGATATTTCTAACAAAGCAGAAAAAGGTGAGTTCCCTGGTGGTCAAGTGATCGTTTACTCATTGAAAGATAAAGGGGTTGACTTGGTAACAACTAACCTTTCAGAAGAAGGTAAAAAAGCTGTCGAAGATGCTAAAGCTAAAATCCTTGATGGAAGCGTAAAAGTTCCTGCAAAATAATGGATGGAAGTCATTTCTTAGGAAGCGGCCCTCGGCCGCTTTTTTAAGAGTTGAGACAAAGTCATTTTGTCTCAGTAAAGCTTGCTACTAAACAAACTAGCAAGTTTTATTGAAATAAAATAAGACTCTGAAAGGAAGAGCACATGGCACACGAAAATGTCATTGAGATGCGTGATATTACCAAGGTGTTTGGTGAATTTGTTGCCAACGACAAAATCAACCTGCACCTACGAAAAGGTGAAATTCATGCACTTTTAGGAGAAAATGGGGCTGGAAAATCCACGCTAATGAACATGTTAGCAGGGCTTCTTGAACCAACCAGTGGTGAAATTGCGGTCAACGGTCAAGTTGTCAACCTCGACTCACCATCTAAAGCAGCTAGCTTGGGAATCGGAATGGTTCACCAGCACTTTATGTTGGTAGAAGCCTTCACAGTGGCTGAAAACATCATTTTAGGTAGTGAATTGACTAAAAATGGTGTGCTAGATATCGCTGGAGCTAGCAAAGAAATCAAGGCTCTTTCTGAACGTTATGGATTAGCTGTTGACCCTTCTGCCAAGGTAGCAGACATCTCAGTTGGAGCCCAACAACGTGTAGAAATTTTAAAAACCCTTTATCGGGGGGCTGATATCCTTATCTTTGACGAACCAACTGCGGTCTTGACTCCATCAGAAATTGATGAGTTGATGGCTATTATGAAAAATCTTGTCAAAGAAGGAAAATCAATTATTTTGATTACCCACAAGTTGGATGAGATTCGTGCAGTTTCTGATCGTGTTACAGTTATCCGTCGTGGGAAATCAATTGAAACCGTCGAAATTGCCGGAGCTACCAATGCTGATTTGGCAGAAATGATGGTAGGTCGTTCTGTTTCCTTTAAAACAGAGAAACAAGCTTCTCAACCAAAAGAAGTGGTCTTGTCAATCAAAGATTTGGTGGTCAATGAAAACCGTGGTGTCCCAGCTGTCAAAAATCTATCCTTGGATGTTCGTGCTGGAGAGATTGTTGGTATTGCGGGGATTGATGGAAATGGTCAGTCTGAACTGATTCAAGCAATTACAGGTCTTCGCAAGGTTGAATCTGGTAGCATTGAGCTAAAAGGAGATTCAATTGTAGGCTTGCACCCACGTCAGATTACAGAGTTGAGTGTTGGGCACGTTCCAGAAGACCGTCACCGTGATGGTTTGATTTTGGAAATGATGATTTCTGAAAATATTGCCCTTCAAACCTACTACAAAGAACCTCATAGTAAAAATGGAATTTTGAACTATTCAAATATTACTTCTTATGCTAAAAAGCTAATGGAAGAATTTGATGTTCGTGCTGCTAGTGAATTTGTACCTGCAGCTGCACTCTCAGGAGGAAATCAACAAAAAGCAATTATTGCTCGTGAAATTGATCGAGATCCTGAACTCCTTATCGTCAGCCAGCCAACTCGTGGGTTGGATGTCGGTGCCATTGAATATATCCACAAACGCTTGATTGAAGAGCGTGATAATGGAAAGGCTGTCCTTGTTGTCAGCTTTGAACTAGATGAGATTTTAAACGTCTCAGACCGTATTGCCGTTATTCACGATGGTAAGATTCAAGGTATTGTGTCACCAGAAACAACCAATAAACAAGAACTTGGTGTCTTGATGGCTGGTGGAAACTTGGGAAAGGAGAAGAGAGATGTCTAAAAAATTACAACAAATTTCGGTTCCCTTAATTTCTGTCTTCCTAGGAATCTTACTCGGAGCCATTGTCATGTGGATCTTTGGTTATGATGCTATTTGGGGCTACGAAGAATTGTTCTATACAGCCTTTGGTAGTCTGCGTGGGATTGGGGAAATCTTCCGTGCCATGGGACCTTTGGTCTTGATTGGTCTTGGCTTTGCCGTTGCCAGTCGTGCTGGTTTCTTTAACGTCGGACTTCCTGGTCAGGCTTTGGCTGGTTGGATTCTCAGTGGTTGGTTTGCCTTGTCGCATCCAGATATGCCACGTCCTTTGATGATTCTAGCAACTATCGTGATTGCCTTGATTGCTGGTGGAATTGTCGGCGCGATTCCAGGTATTCTTAGAGCCTATCTAGGGACGTCAGAGGTTATCGTAACCATCATGATGAACTACATTGTCTTGTATGTAGGAAATGCCTTTATCCATGCCTTTCCTAAAGACTTCATGCAAAGTACAGATTCTACGATTCGTGTTGGGGCAAATGCAACCTACCAGACACCTTGGTTGGCTGAGTTGACTGGTAATTCGCGGATGAATATCGGTATTTTCTTTGCTCTCATTGCTGTTGCAGTCATTTGGTTCATGCTCAAGAAAACAACCCTTGGTTTTGAAATCCGTGCGGTTGGTCTTAATCCTCACGCATCAGAATACGCTGGTATTTCTGCAAAACGAACAATTATCCTCTCTATGATTATCTCAGGTGCCTTGGCAGGTCTTGGTGGAGCTGTTGAAGGGCTAGGAACCTTCCAGAACGTCTATGTTCAAGGTGCGTCATTGGCTGTCGGATTTAATGGTATGGCAGTTAGTCTGCTTGCAGCAAACTCACCAATTGGTATTCTCTTTGCAGCCTTCCTATTTGGTGTTCTCCAAGTTGGAGCCCCTGGTATGAATGCGGCTCAGGTACCGTCTGAGCTTGTCAGCATTGTAACAGCGTCTATTATCTTCTTTGTCAGTGTTCATTATCTTATCGAACGCTTTGTCAAACCGAAAAAACAAGTTAAAGGAGGTAAGTAAAGATGTCTATTACAACCTTGCTCACCCTCTTGGTGTCTTCTATGCTGATTTACTCAGCCCCCCTCATCTTTACAAGTATCGGTGGTGTTTTCTCTGAACGTGGTGGTGTGGTCAACGTCGGCCTTGAAGGGATTATGGTTATGGGGGCCTTTTCTGGAGTCGTCTTTAACCTTGAATTTGCAGAACAATTTGGAGCAGCAACTCCATGGCTATCTTTGCTTGTAGCAGGATTGGTAGGGGGAATCTTTTCTATCATCCACGCAGCGGCAACAGTTCATTTCCGTGCAGACCATGTTGTCAGCGGTACAGTATTGAACTTGATGGCACCAGCCTTGGCTGTTTTCTTGGTGAAAGTTCTTTATAATAAGGGACAAACAGATAACTTAAGTCAGACTTTTGGACGCTTTGACTTCCCAGTCTTAGCAAATATCCCAGTGATTGGTGATATCTTTTTCAAGTCAACAAGTCTGCTAGGTTATATCGCGATTGCCTTCTCATTCCTTGCTTGGTTTATCCTCTTCAAGACCCGCTTTGGTCTTCGTCTTCGCTCTGTAGGTGAACATCCTCAAGCAGCGGATACTTTGGGAATAAATGTCTACAAGATGAGATATTTAGGGGTTATCATTTCAGGTTTCTTGGGTGGAATTGGCGGAGCGATTTATGCTCAATCCATCTCAGTTAACTTCTCAGTGACAACTATTGTTGGACCTGGATTTATCGCCCTTGCTGCGATGATTTTCGGGAAATGGAATCCAATCGGAGCCATGCTATCTAGTCTTTTCTTTGGGCTTTCACAAAGTTTGGCAGTTATCGGTTCTCAATTGCCTTTCCTACAAGGAGTGCCTGCGGTTTACCTTCAAATCGCACCTTATGTTTTGACCATTCTTGTCTTGGCTGCCTTCTTTGGAAAAGCAGTCGCACCAAAAGCAGATGGTATCAACTATATCAAATCAAAATAAGCATACAAAAAAACGTCAGTTCATACAATGTACTGCACCCCAAAAGTTAGACAGAAAAAACGGCTCTGTGTCAACTGTAGTGGGTTGAAGAAAAGTGGCTCTTTGTCAACTGTAGTGGGTTGAAGAAAAGCTAAGCTCGAGAAAGGACAAAATTTGCCCTTTCTTTTTTGATGTTCAGAGCAATAAAAATCCGTTTTTTGAAGTTTTCAAAGTTTCGAAATCCAAAGGCATTGCGCTT